>DATFJH010000132.1:0-8568 GCA_035269265.1 Candidatus Absconditabacterales bacterium | reverse complement strand
TAATAAGAAAATGGAATTTGAAGGAATTATCACTATGATGTGAAATGAAGAAACAGTAGGACAAAACAATCTACGTAAACTTACTTTTGTATTAGAAGAAGACACAGACAAAGAGTACAAATGATCTATAGCTGTAGATGTGTTCGCTGACAAAGTAGACATGATGAAAGAATACAAAAAGTGAGACAAGGTAAAAGTTTGATTAAATTTTAGAGCTAGAGAATACAATGGAAGACGATTCAATGGTGTATCAGCTCGAAGAATAGACAAAACAGAATGAGCAAATGCAAGTTCTGCACCATCTGCTCCTGCAGACGATGACTTACCATTTTAATCAAAAAACTAAGCTACAAAATATTAAAAAATCTGTTCAGCGAAACTGCTTTACAGATTTTTTAAAAAACTTGATTTATGCTATAGAAAACGTATATAATTTAAGTATGTAATTATTTTTTATTATTTAAACTTTTAAAAAATGAAAGTTATTTATGTTATAGCTTTGATTCTAGTAATTGTTGGTGCTTTAAACCGAGGTTTAGTAGGATTTTTCGATTTTAATCTTGTAACATGGTTAATGGATGTTTTGTTCCCAGCAATGACAGACCCAGAAACTGCAGAAATTATAGCAAATCCTAACGCTACTTTAGTAGCAAACATCGTGTATGATGTTGTATGAGTATCTGCTGTAGTAGTTATTTTGATGAAAATATTTGGATGCAAAAAATGTTGTAAATAAAACATTAAAAAAAAATAAAAAACTCTAATATTTCAAAATATTAGAGTTTTTTATAAAGTTAAAAAATTATATATTTTTCATATTATTTAACAACTTTTGCTTCAATTCATTATCAATATTTGACTTCAATATCTGTTTTAAAAAATCTTTTAAGGTAGCAGAAATCACGTTTTTTATATGACTAAACTTCTTTTCTTCACTAGTTAATGTAGATAACTCTCTATCCCACCACAACTGCATTTGATTTAAAACATCCTTATCTTGTGAATCTAAACTATTTGGAGAAACAAATACTTTTTTCAAAACTCAATCTGATATGTTTTCTCAAATATTTTTTGCAAAACTTAATAATCAACTCCACAAAGAAGTATTTTCAATATATGAATCTAAAAAATTATCGTAAAATAATGATGCACAAACATAATTTCTATCTGGTTGCCAAGACTTGGTTTCATTATTTTTCTGATTTTTACGAAGCTCAAATTTACCATCTGTGCTAGCATACTTAGAAAATTGCATAGATATAACCTCATAAGGTAATCAAACTTTCTCTGCTAATACTTGTTTATAATGCTCCTGAATAGCATAATTATCTACACATATTATCAAAGAAAACATATCATTAAACAACTTCTGTTTGTCTATAGGAGAAGACATGTCATATTTTTCTCTCAACATTTCATAAACTTGTAAAAAAGCATCTTTTGAATCAGAAATAGATTTTTTAAATCTATCTTTTCATCCATCAACATTTGCTAAATCATCCACATCTTTTATTTCATTTGGTAATACAATCATCTTTGGAAAGACATCCTCTCTATAAGCTATTTTTAAAGCTCTAATTGTCGCATTTTTACCTGCTTCATCATTATCAAAAAGTATATATATATTATCCGTATATCTTTTTATCAACTTCATGTGCTGTTCTGTCACTGCAGTACCACAAGTAGCTACTCATATTGGCAATCCAAGTCTAGCTAAAGCAATGACATCCATTTGTCATTCAACCAATATCAACATATCATGTACTCTTACATTAGTTTTAGCAAAATTTAATCCATAAAGTATTTTTGATTTTTCAAAGGCCGCATGCTCACTACTATTTAAATATTTGGGTTGATCTTTTGGATCCAAAACCCTAGCACTAAATGCCACAACATTATTTCTAGTATCAAAAATGGGGAAAGTTATTCTATTTCTAAAAAAACCAAAATAATCTGATTGTCATTTCTTAGCTAAAGAAGATTGTATCAAATCTTGTTCATTAAATCCTTTTGTTTTTAAATTTTGAATCAAATCATAGTGACTATCAGGAGCAAAACCTATACCAAAGTCATTTATTAATTTTTCAGACAAACCCCTATCTTCTCTAAGATAATTCATAGCTTTTTCTGACTTTTTCAAATTATCTACAAAAAAACTCTGAGACAGCTTATGTACTCTCTTTATTTTTTCTTTTTCATCACTAAATTCTTTTGAACTTGCTGAATTTGTTATATACTCTGATATATCCAATCTTTGTTCATCTGCAATCATTTTGACAGCATCCATAAAGTCTATTTTTTCATATTCCATTACAAAAGTAATAACATTTCATCATATACCAGAACTAAAATCTTTAAATATTTGTTTTTGAGGAGAAACCATAAATGATGGTGTTTTTTCATTTTGAAAAGGAGATAAACCAGAAAAATTACTTCCAGCTCTTTTAAGATTAACCCTTCTGGAGATTACATCTACAATATCTACATTATCAACTATATAATCTGCAACTTTTGCCATAAAAAATTTTATTATAAACAAACTAAACAATACAAAAACAAAATTAAAAAAAAAGATAAAATTAAACCAAAAAATACAAATTTATTTTATCTTTTTTATTTTTGTATCAATATATAAGACTACTTATGCTTTTTCTTAACAAAAAACCCTGTAACAAACAAAAGTCATATAATAATAAGCAACAATCCTCCTACAATTGTACGCAAAACATACAATCCAATTACTAAAAGAATTATTCACAAAACCATATAAATTTTTTCTTCTTCTGTAGCTACAGACCACCAAGAACCTACTCAAGAAAGAACCTTTTTAGATTCTGCTTCAACTTTTTTAGCAGTAGTCTTAGTTGTTTTTTTTACATCATCAAAATTTTTCTCAAAATTTGATTTTTTTGTTGTTGTTTTTTTAGTTGGCATTTCTAATAATTTTAGAATTTAAAACCTTCTAGAAGTATTATAATAATTTTATCATTTATAATCAAGACCTTATAGATTTTTCAACAAATAAACAAAATTAACTACGCTCTACCTCTAACTCTATTTTTTCAGGAACAATAGACTTAGGAACTATAATTTGTAATATATTGTCTGAAGTAAGTTTGCTATGAATTTTGTCAAAGTAAGCTTGTGGTGGAAGATCTAATTTTTGCTCTATATCTCATCGATAACATTCTTCTTTTAATGGAACACAATCATCTCTTAGTTCTATTTTTTTTCTTGTTCATCTAATTACCAATCTATAATCATCTATAGATATATCTACACTTTCTTTTTTTACTCCACCTAAAGGCATAATTATAACCATCTCACTTGGTGACTCATATATATCATAAGGTATGTTTATTCTAGATTCCATTTTAAAAAATAATATAAACTAAAGCTTTGCCAATAATTTACTAATTTTCGAATTAACCATATCTGGATGATAAACATATCTAAACACAATTTCTCATACATTTCAATATTCATCATCGTCTCTTTTACCCGCTTCTGACAAGAAAACCAATTCTCAATTATTAAATATACTATTTATAAAACCAGACTTTCTAACAGAAATAGACCTAATATTTTCAAGTTCAATAGATTTAGATATTCTTTTAAAAAATCATTCTTGGTTATACCTTACCAAAGAATTTGGTTTTATTATTACAAAATCCATTTTATAATCTAAATAATATTTAATAACCTTAAAAATAGGTATCAATCGCATTCAAATAAAAAGCAAACTCATAGAAATCAATAACCACTCCAATTCAACATTAGAAAGTGTTATTGTGAGAGCTAAAACCAACAAAAGCGTCCAAAAAACACCAGGTATAACGACCTTTAACCATAAAAACAATTTACTCTTACTTATATGAACAATATTTTCTTGTCCATGTCTTTCTATATTTTTTTCCAATGTTTTTTTTTGAAACCTTGGATCAAATGTAGATATTATAGCCATAATATTTTATTAAGCATTAAAATTTTTTTAATAAAATTCTGCTCAAAAATCTGGGAATACTCTAAACAAAACCTTTCATATTATATTTTTATCCATTACCTCATAACTTGCTCAATCATAACAACCCAATCCAAAACAACACAAAGAATCAGTACTAAATCATCTATTGTCTCACAAAACAAAATACCCCTCCTTTATATCAAATTCAGTTATACCACACCTAGTTTTTGTCTGTAAGTCTTCAGGCAAATAAATTTCATCCAAAATTTCACAATCATTTGTATCTGTATCACAAACAAAAACGCTTCAATCTTTTATTTTTACAGTTTCTCATGGCAAAGCTATAATTCTTTTTATGTAAGGTATTGTCTTACCATCTGGAACAAAAACTATAATATCTCATCTTCACAAAGTATCAAGTCTTTGAGAAATTTTGTCCACTATTATAAAATCATTTTCATGAAAAGTAGGAGCCATACTAGATCATACAACCGTATATGGGTTAGCAACAAAAAACCTTACAAACAAAACTATACCCAAAACAAATACCAAAAATGATAACATATCAAACAAATCTAAGCAAACATTTCTAACTCTATTTTTAAATATTTTTCAAGACATTATATAATATATTTATTTATTAAACTTTTAAAAACAGAAATAATAAGACTTGTAAAAAAACACTCTTATAATTCTATTATTTTATTTATATTAATTTAAACATTAAAATGGAACTTCTTCGTCTTCTACATTAACATTTGAATCCTGTTTTTCATCAAATTTTTTAGTATCATCACCTTCATCATTATTTGAAGACTTAGAATCCAAAAAAATAAAATTATCTACTATAATTTCTGTAGAATACCTGTCTCTACCTTCTGTGTCTTGCCATTTTCTAGTTCTCAATCTTCATTCAATATAAATTCTCTTTCATTTGTTAACATACTGTCACAAAACCTCTGCTCCTTTTCCATAAGCTACACATCTATGATACTCAGCTTCTTCAACAGAATTACCATCTCTGTTTTTAAATTTTCTATTAGTAACAACAGTAAAATTTACTACAGATGTTCAGCTACTTTCAATTGTCTTAACTTCTAAATCACTGGTAGCTCTTCAAATTAATTGTACTTTATTCAAATCCATTTTCTAATCTTATATTCTAAAAGGTAGATAAAATAATTATTTCATCTTAATTAAACTAATACTCAAAAAAAATAAAAAATCAATTGATTTTTAACTTTATTTATGTACAAAAAAACCCAGCAAATGAGCACATGCCCAGGTGGTGGAATTGTGCCAAGATTAAGTTAAAGGCACAAGTACAGCGCAGTGTCTTTAAATTAAGATTGAGTATCCCGCTGAGTAAAACGATTGCGGGAGTAAACTCCTATAAAAAATATGCCCAGGTGATGAAATTGGTAGACATGCTAGACTCAAAATCTGGTGGCTTCACGGCCGTGTGGGTTCAAGTCCCACCCTGGGTACCAAACAATTACACAATAATGTGTAATTTTTTTTATTTTTCATAATTTCTTCAATTTTTTTCTTTTTTTATCTTTTTATAAACAAATCTGTAAAATAAAAACTAATAAAAAAAGGAGGTTATTATGGGATTCTTATTATTTGATTTAATTTTTGGAAAAGAAGAAGACGAAACAAAATGCACACAATGTAATGGAACTGGAGTCTATTCGGTAAGAGGAGCGAGCGGAGAATGTCTGGGTTGTGGTGGTTCTGGATTAAGAGAGGACCAAGAAAGAATTGAATTTTGGGACAAAAATTCAATGGGCTTCTATGATTAATTTATTAAAGCTCTCTATAATATTTGTAGAGAGTTTTTTCTATATATAATAAACTTGACTTTAATACATTAAAGATATATCATATAAAAGACAATAGAGAGAATATTTTTTAGTTATTAATTAATAAAATATGAACTCAAAAAAACTTAAAGAAAAATATTATAATGAATACAAAAAATTCTTTGTAAAACACAATATCGTAATTTCTATGCCTCTACTAATCAATTGGACACGAGACATAAGAAGTTACAAATGAGTATCCATACAACAAAAAATACCATTACGTATATATGGATGAGCAAGAGTAACTAATTCTGGGAAAATTGAATTAAAAGAAATAACTAAACAAAATATTTATACAAACGAAGAAGAAGATAATATATCTAAAAAAGATATCATAGACTACGCACCCTATATGCAAGATTTAGAAAATTATTTAAACGAAAAACACAAAGATATAATAAAAGAATATGGTTGAATAGAAATAAATATATTTTCAGAGGTAAGTAGAGGTATATGAATGTGATATGATTCTGTTTTTTCTATGTTAATATGATCTATTATATTAAGACTTAAAAAACAGCTAACACCAAAACATCTAGAAAAAATACAGAAATCAAAAATTTCAGAAGTCTTAAATAAAGACAAAATATTTATGGAAACCTTTATGGAAGCTATTACAGTAAATAGAAAAATACTTTGATACGGACTTTCTGGAGACAAAATATCATCATTTTTCCCATGACAATATCCAGTAGTTACAAATTCAACATTATTAGAAAAAAATTGAGACAAGAAAATATATCATTATTATTGATTTAAACTAAACGAATTATTTGATGACCTACCAGAAAGACCATATACATCAATAGATTTTTGATTGATATTTTCATGACAACCAACATTTATGGAACAAATATTGTGAACATACACAAACAACACTTGATGATTTGATGACATTAGAGAAGAATTAAAAAAAGATATAGAAAAAAAGTTTATGCCAAACAACACAAAAAAAAATCCAGACTTCTTTTGATTGTTAAATGATTCTGACAAAGGATATCAAGCATACTGATCAATAATGTGATTGTTAAGTTTAAAAATATTACATTTTATACACAAAGCATACCAAAGATCATATGATGAATTTCAAATGAAAAATTTATTTAAATCACTAAGAAGAAATAACTACTACCAATATATTAGTAGGCCTTACGCAAAAAGATATGACTGATTTAGAACAAGTCTTATTGAACATTTTAATTGAGATACTTCATGGCTATCAATATTCCCAAATGATACATGAACAATTTGATGATGCTTTGTTTTTACAACACCATTACAAGTATATAGAAGACACATCCAAAAAAGTATAGAAAAAAGCAAATACGAAGCAAGAAAGTTAGTATATTCTAGTTGGGAAGATTGAATAGAATGAGATTGATTGTTAATAGAACAAGACATAGAAAACAACATATTCTCAGAGTTTATAGAACCTAACAACTATATATTAAAAAATATAGATTGATCTAATGAGTTATGAAATCATGAAGATTTAATAAAGAAAACTAAAGATTGATTATTATTAGACACAATAGATAATAAAATATATTTAAATTGAAAAAAACTAACCTCAAAAGATTTACCATCACAGACTACAACTATAGAAACGCTTTGATTTTTAATACACAATATATGAAAAGAAATTTCCAACAAAGAATTACCATATTCTAGTTATAGTAAAAATAAAAATGAAATGTTAGGTAAAATAGTTCTACCAACAATAAAACTATTAGAAGATAAATTAGACAGAAAATTACCACTCATATGCAAATGAAGCATATATAATTTCTACATAAAACTAGAAAAAACAGACATACCAATATATATAATTCAATCTATATAAAATATTTGAAAAAATTCTTAATTTCTTCAATTTTTTTCTTTAATCAGTTGTTTATATTTTCGTTGTACAATAATGTACCACAAATTAAAAATATAAAGTTATGGCAAAAAATGGAAATGGTTTCAATCCCTTAAAAAGAGACAACAACAGTGCAATGACAGACAACTTCCACATTAAAGACAAAAATGTAGGTAACATTCAATTTCATGACACATTTAAGTTTGATAAGAATGGAAATGTATGTGGAAAACCACACACAACATTCCAAGTTGGTAATCAAACAAAACGAATTAACCATTAATGTATCAAACAAGTTATTAGATCAACAACCTCTAGATTATTTATCTAGAGGTTTTTTTTCTTGTTTTCTTCAATTTTTTTCTTTTTCTATTTTAATATAAAAAAAACACTTTATATAATAAAACATATAAATGTGAAAAAACTCAGTAGCTAGCTTTATTAATAATGGCCACGAAACTATAATAAATAATCAAGAACAACAAAAAAAAGAAGAAGAAAAAAAAATAAGACAAATAGAAGAAATGAAAAAAATAATAACACCAGCTAGATTTATCAATAACGGTTATGAAACTATGATAAATGAAGATTCAATACCAACAAAACTACAAAAAAATAATACAAAAAAATCAATTTTTGATAATTTTCACTGAAAAACAAAAAGCAACAATAATTCAAATCGATAAAAAACAAAAATATTTTATCGCAACTAATGACATTTAAGTTGTTTTCACATTAAAAATCCAGAAAACAGACCCCAAAGCTCTGCTTTATGCAGAGCTTTTCAAAAATCTTGCTTTCCTAAACACATTAAATATACTAATCAACGTTTAAACAAACTAAAACAAATGAGAAATACAGTCCTAATATGAGCA
>DATFJH010000131.1:0-3177 GCA_035269265.1 Candidatus Absconditabacterales bacterium | reverse complement strand
ATTTATAAACATTTTTTTTACTTTCATCATTTCTGCAGCTTCAATTTGAATATCTGTAGCTTGACCAGTAATTCATCCACCACTAATCAATGGTTGATGTATCATAATTTTGCTGTGTGGCAGAGCGTATCTTTTTCATTTTGTACCTCATGCCAGAAATATTGATCACATAGAAGCGGCTAATCCAGTAGCAATAGTTACTACATCACATTTTATATATTGTATAGTATCGTATATTGCCATACCAGCATAGACTTCACCACCAGGAGAATTTATATACATTACTATATCTTTATCTGGATCTTTTTTTTCTAAATATAACAATTGAGCTACTACAGTATTTACAAGAGAAGCACTAACAGCATCTCATACAAATATAATTCTATCTTCCAACAATCTAGAATAAATATCATAAGCTCTTTCTCATGATTTATTTTTTTCTATTACACTAGGGACTAAAGTCATTAAACTATTTTATAAAATAAAACTTGAATAAAATAAATTCTACAAAATGTAGATATCTAAATTAAGATAATATTTTTTGTATTAAAATCAACTTGAAATTTATACTTATAATGATAAAAAAATCAAAGTATAAGCGACGTTTTTACGTTTCTATAAAATATGAATAAAAAAGCATTTACATTGTTTGAAATAGTATTGGCATTAATAATTTTCTCTATGTTAATAGGGATTATTTTTACTACATACATAAATATCAAAAAATCTGAATGAGATATTTGAAACCAACAATTAGTTACCAAAGAAGCAAATGATTTTTTGGATAGATTACACGATCTTTCATTGGATTATACTATAGACTATGAGGAGTATTTTAATAGGTATCATGCTTGATGTGATACAGAACAAGGTACAGAATTTGCACGAAATAAAAATTGATCTTGTGTAGAATTTACAGAATATGGTAATAATTGAACTTGAGATGGTTTCTATTATTGTAATAGAATGGAAAGCAAATATATAAGTTGATATTGGTCATATACATCACTTTTTTGATGACTTGGTATATATGAGGAGACATGAGCTATGTGAGTAAGATTTTTAGATCATCAAGGATGTTGGATACATGTAATATGAAAACAATACTATTGAGAATATAAACGACAATTTTGGGATACTGCATTAAATTATGCTAATGAGCCTACTATTAATGATTGAGATGATGTATTTAGAGGCGAATGACCAATAGCTATCTGACAAAACACTTGAGTTCAAGAATTGTATCTTATTAATCAAGACTGAGATAATAGAGTTTACTTCAGAAGAAATTACATCACTTGAGTTGATTTAAATTGAGATTGATTGTTCACATGAAAAAATGAAAGTCTATATTCTATACAAACTCTAAAACTTAAATGATTTGATGCTGGTATGTGACATAATTTTGATACATGATATTGGTGAGTACATGATGGTTTTATAGATACTCGAGCATGTGATGCAGAAGCTGGATTTGTTTGTAGTTGAAGTATTGTTTTAACTGGAGATACTTTTGAGTATAGATTACCTGCAGATATAGATGATGGTCGAGTAGATATTACAGATTCAAGAGTTACAGTTTCAGATTGGAATTTTGAATTATATCCTGCTAAAGATCCATATTTAGCAAAAAATGATTATCAGTATTTATTTGATCCTTATGCTATAGTAAATATAACCACAAACATATATTGAAAAAAAACAGATGAAGAAATTACTTTACAAACATCGATGTCTTTTAAAAACTCTTATCATAATTTTGACACAAAAGAACTCACTTGATTCCTTCCATAAATTAATTGAAAAACAATAGACAATAGGTACTATAAAATACATATTTAAAATATTAAAAATAATTATGATACAAAACAATCAACTATCTGAAAGAGATGTTAGAATCCAAAAAATGCAAAAGATTGAAAAAATGTGAATTAAGTCTTATGCACAAAGTTTTGATAAAAAAGACTTAGTTTGAGATATAATCAAAAATTATTGAGAAAAAGAGCATAGAGATATTAATGATATAATTTTAAACCCAGAAATACAAGTAAAAACAGCTGGTAGGTTGATGCTCTATAGATCTCATGGTAAGCTAGCTTTTGCTAAATTGCTAGATTCTACAGCACAAATTCAATTGATGTTTCATAGAGATAATTGCAAAATAGATATCTCTAAGTCTCAAAACGAATCAGAACTTCTCACAAGTATCCCCCTTACACTTGCCCCGCAAGAATCTGCGGGGAAGGGGGACGAAGGGGGATTAGTTTCTTCAATAGATAAAAATATCAACCCCCTAAATCCCCCTCACGAAGGAGGACAAAATCCAGAGATTACAGCATACAAGTTTATGGAAAAGATGGTAGATGTATGAGATTTTATCTGAATTAGATGAGAAGTGTTTACCACTCACAAATGAGAACTTACAATATTTGTATCAGAGTTTAAGTTTTTGTCTAAAGCAGTTAGACCACTTCCTGAAAAATTTCATGGACTCACAGATCAAGAAGAATTGTATAGAAAAAGATATCTTGATATGACTATGAATCCAGAGACATACAAAAGATTTAAATTTAAATCAGAATTCTACAAAACCTTGAGAGATTTTTATCATGCAGAATGATTTACGGAAATAACAACTCCAATACTTTGTAATGCTGCTTCATGAGCTGCTGCAAAACCATTTATCACACATCACAATGATTTTGATACCGAGTTTTATCTTAGAATTGCTTTTGAAACAGCACTGAAAAAGGCGACTGTAGGTAGGATGGAAAAAGTATTTGAGATAGGAAAAGATTTTAGAAATGAAGGATCTGATCCATCACATCTACAAGAGTTTACTCAAGTAGAGCACTATGCAGTATATTGGAATTATGAGGATAATATGAAATTTGTAGAGAAGATGTTTGATTATATTTTTGATAAAATGTGATTAGATAGAAAAATTAATGTAAAAGATAAGGATGGAAATGTAAAAGAAGTAGATTTTTCCACACCATGGGAAAGAATTGATTATACAAAATGAGTAAATGATGCTAGCTGAATAGATATTACTCAATATTGAGTAGATGATGCAGATAAATTAAGAGCAGATATTAAATCTAAATGAATAGAGTTTGAAAGAATGGACGAAATGTGAACAACAACACTTATTGATTATCTATACAAAAAAGTTCT
>DATFJH010000130.1:0-3789 GCA_035269265.1 Candidatus Absconditabacterales bacterium | reverse complement strand
AAAATAGCACCAAATCGTGTAACCCAACTAGGTATTTCTGTTGGTGTTTTAACGGGTTCGTTTTTATTTGTATGGAAAACCCAAGAGATATCTTCTCCATCTTTCACTGCATTAAGATTCACTAACACTGTGTTGTTAGCTAAGTGTAAATACGAAAACGATACATTATTTTGGAAATATACACAATTAGAAAAAACAACTTCGGTTTCAGATGTAACATTTAGACAAACCTCGTCTGTCAATCCATCTGAATCAATATATGTTACTTTCAAAGTATCGTCTAACCATTGATAATCCCAATTAACATTATTTTTTGCATCTATTCCCTGAGTAAAATAATTTTCTAATATTAGTGTAATTGTGTTAGAAAAAAACTTTTGTATTGTTCCTATTACTGTTGTTTTTGAATCTTGGATTAATTTGATATAATACTCTTTTCCACGCATAGCAGCAAAAACTGACCCGCCACTGGCATCTATTTTTTGAGAAGAAATGACTCCTTGAGTTTCAGAATATAATTGCAAAAATGAATTTTCTTTTTTGATGTTTGTGTCAATTGTTTGAAAAATATATGGTGTATCGGTCAAATCGATCAGATATAAGTCAAGAGATTCATTTCCTGTTCTATTTCCTTTTTTGTCTGAAAGAAATAATCCTCTTGAAAGAATTTCTGTAGTATCATTGAACCAAAATGAAAATAAACCTCTGATTGGTGGAGTAGTTAGGTATATTGGCTCTGTCATGTTTTCATATTCTTCAACTGAACCATCATCATACAATATATTGTATTGGCTAGAAACCACATTAGAAAAATTGAACTCTTCATCAGTTGTTTCATCGAGATAATTGAATTCAATATAACCAAAATATATGTCAATAGTATCATTAGTTGCAATAGATCCATCCCAATTGTCTATAGCAACAAAACTCATATTAATATCTGTTTCATATATGTCTGGAATTGTAACGTTAAGCGTTGAATTGTGTTCAACATCATAATATGCGTTTTTCATTTCTCCATTGTAATATATGAAAATGTCATAGTTATCAATATCAAGATCAGTAATATTAATTTCTATATTGTATTCTTCAGAACCCACAAAAGAAAAATTAGTTATCTCTGTAACAATATCAAAAGATGTAGGAGGACTATTGCTAACAGTTACTTCAAAAGAGTCAGTCGAACTATTATCAAAACCATCAGTCACATATCCTATTGCTCTCATAAGATTATGTGCATCAGTTTGAGCTATAGTATAACTTGAGTCCGTGGAGTAATTTTGTCGAATAATAGAATCATCTACGTTTCGAAACTCAAAGTATTTCGTAATTGCATCACCATCACTATCACTTCCAGATATAGAACAATTCCATACATCTTCAACAAAAATAGAAGAATCGCAGGATATTGACGAAATAACTGGAGGATAATTAATTCTAAATTCTCCAGACAAATTAACAGGAGTAAAAGTATAATCTCCATCTGCATTCCTTTCTACAACTTGCCTGCTATATACTGCTGTTTTTTCTGTATCTGAAACAGGAAGTGTTTGAAAATTATATTCTGAACTATCAGCAAAATCCATATTAAATGTATCAAGCGAAAGATCATTAATAGTAATATTTTGCTCTTTTGATGGCGTAGTAGTATCAAACTCTCTTATATCTCCAATTTCTATTTTTGTTCTTAGATCTATTTCATCTACAGTAATATCTTCTGTCCCATTATATTCTACTGTGAAATTATCTAGTCCAAACTGTACGCCTTGCTCAAAAGTAACTGCATTAGCCTGACTAATCAAAATACAAAATACAAAAATCCAAAAAAAATTTTTTATTTTCATAATATTACACATTATTTATTTACCATCTTGTTTTTTATGACATTCCATAACTCTTTGTTCTTCAGGAGAAAAACACTCTATACTATCGCCAATAGCTTTTAATATTCTTTTAATTTTTTCCATTTCAAAATAAACTATCGTCATAACTTTCTCTTGCCTGTTGTTCAGGCGTTCCTAAAAATGCTTTTTCTAGTGCTGCTGCACCTAACCCCCAGATCATAACAGTCACAAACATTCCAATATATATTAAATACAAGGGAGACTTTATTGTGTGCATTATGATTTGTTTTAAAATTCGTTTCATTTCCATTTTAAGTAAAGGTATAATAATTATTTATTTTTTTGATGGTTGCTATAAAAGGGATTTTCTCTTTGTACTTTTTACATTGGTTTGCGATTACTTTTGAGCCTGTGAAAATGACTTTTGTTTTTTCGTTAATTTCAATTTGAACTTTTGTGTATTTATCTTTTCCTTCAAATTTGCTATCTTTTACTTCAAAGTTTTTAACAGTTATTTCTTGGTTTAAAATGTCATCTATTCTTATTTTCTCTCCTTCTAATGGTTTATCTTCTTCAGCAAAATCTGAAAATCTGTTTAAGTCTGACATTTTGCATATTCCTCCATGAAATATTTTTGTCTGAATCTATATGAATCTGCATGAATAATCCAACCAAAATAACTTGCTTTGCTTTTGGGGTGTTTTAATTTTTGTTTGAATGCTTTAATTATTCTTTTTCTAACTAATGTGTATCCTTGAAAGAAACGATATCCTAAGAAGTCTATCCCTCTTTTAGAAATAGGAAATACTTGATAATTGTTTTTTATTTTTAATTTGAGTCTGGTATTAGCAAATTTTTTTATTTTTTCAAACCATGTCCATAATGTTTTTTTGTCTTTTGCTAGTATTACAATATCATCACAATATCTATAGTATTGTTTGATTCTTAATTTTTCTTTTGCATAATGGTCAAGTGGGTTAAGATATAAGTTACCAAACCATTGGCTTATGTAATTACCGATAGGTATTCCTTTTTCGCTGTCTATTATTTTATCCAATAACTCCAGAGTGTATTTATCTTTTATTTTTTTTCTAATTATTTTTTTTAAGACATTGTGGTCAATAGAAGGATAATATTTTTTAATGTCGAGTTTCAAACAGTATTTGTAGTTATATTTTGGTTTAGATAATACTTTTTTTAGTTTTTTTGCACATAAATGTGGTCCTCTTCCTGGAATTGTTGAATATGTATCTGTGATTAATGAACGTTTCCAAAACTCTTCTAATACCTGCAAAATACAATGATGAACGACTCTATCAGGATAAAAAGGGAGTTTGTATATTTCTCTTATTTTGTTGCCTGACTCTTTCTTGAAAACTTTATATTTTCCATTAACAAACTGTCGGTTTTTTAGCATTTTATGTAAGTCATCAATATAATACTTTATGTTTTCTTGAATTTTTTTAACTTGTTTATAATGTGTCTTTCCTTTCATTGCGTTTTTAAATGCCAATCTTATGTTATCTTCGCTATAAAACAACGGATAAATGTTTCCTAATTTTTTAGGAAGTTTTGCTATTTTATTTGAGGATTCTTGCATATTGCTACTAATCCCGTTTTTATTGTTTTTTTGTTCTACCAAGAGGTAAGGTTTGACCTCTTGAATTAAATGTGAATAGCTTAGCTGAGAACCGATATTCGAGTTCGAATTGCTCAAGTCGTTATTCGAATTACGGGAGCTGAGACCTGCCTTACCGCCATTGTTCAATTTGCCACCGACGTGAACGGAACGAAAATCGTTGAGATGTCTTAACCTTTTTACTTTATCCATTTTTTTTTCTTTTAGCAAAGTTTTAAGCATAAATTATATCTCTGAATAGCAAAGCCGAGAACCGATATTCGAGTACGAAATGCTCAAGGCGTTATTCGAATAACGGGAGCCGAG
>DATFJH010000129.1:0-2438 GCA_035269265.1 Candidatus Absconditabacterales bacterium | reverse complement strand
TATTAATCAAATAAGGAGTTGCAATAGAAAAATAATTTGTTTTAAAAAAGAAGTTAATAAAAATACTTATAAAGACTCCTATAGTTACCCCTAATGTAAAACCGTTCAAACTTTTTTTTAAAATGTTATTGTTTTTCATCTCCCTAGTTTGACAGTTAGTTTAGAAAATCTATCTCAATAAATACTTATCTCATAAAGAGATAAAATTTTTTTGTCTAAATTTTCAATGTATCTTATTTGTACACACAGGGTGCACTTGTGTAAATATATTGTTTATGCTATAATTTTATTTATCAATTCGAACTTCAAAGAAGGTTTTAAAAATGTATTTATCAGTCATTCCACAAAAACGATCCAATAAACATAGAATGTATATAAGAGAGTCTTACAGAGTTAATGGAATTCAAAAAAAAAGAATAATTGAAGATCTTGGGTTTGTTGAAGATTACCTAGATCAATATGATGATCCTATTGCTCATTTCAAAGAAGTTGCTAAACAAAGAACAGCTGATAAAAATTATTTAAATGAAGAAGTTGAAGTTAAAGTAAGAATTCATGATTTTTTAGATAAGCAACAGATAGAAAAATCCGACTTCAGCAACAGAAAAAACTTAGGATACATCGTAATTTCTCATTTCTATTATAAGTTAAAGCTGAACAAGTTTATCAACAGTAAAAAAAGATCAACTGATATTACCTTCAACATGGACAAAGTTTTTCAGTTATTAATTTATTCAAGAATTATCAATCCAGATTCTAAATTGGGAACCTTTAATAACAAAGAAACCTTCTTTGAGTCAATGAACTTCGAAATACAACATATCTACCGCACAATGGATTACCTTTTCAAATGGAGATCTAGTTTAATAAAGCATCTTAACAATCAGATGACCAAGCAGTTTAATAGAGATACTACATTAATGTATTACGATGTGACTAATTATTACTTTGAAGTAGATGATGCAAAAGAAATTAAACAACGTGGTGTGTCAAAAGAGCATCGACCCAATCCTATAGTTCAGATGGGGCTCTTCATGGATGATATGGGGATTCCTGTTAGTTATCGTCTTTTTGATGGAAATACCAATGATTGCTTAACTCTCCAACCAAATATGCAAACAGTGAAAGATGACTTGCAGATAAAAGATATAGTCGTTGTAGCAGACAAAGGAATGATGACAGGAGACAACAGAGGTAATATTCTTTTAAATCATAATGGCTATGTAATAAGTCATACTGTAAGAGGCGCTGATGCAGAGATGAAGGCATGGGTAAAAAAACAGGATGATTATATTTATCTTGAAGTTCCAGAGAAAGAACAAAGATATGAGAAAATTAAAAAAGGGCGTTGTATTGCTGGAGAAGATGGTGTTCCTAGAGTAAAAATGAAATCAAGGTTCTATCCAACAAAGATAAATGTAAAAAATAAAGAAACTGGGAAGATTACTAAAGTCTTAATCAATGAAAGACAAGTTGTATATTACAGTCAAAAATTTGCAGATAAAGCCAAGAGAGATAGAGAAGATGCTCTTTGCAAAGCACAAAAATTTATTGATAGTGGTAGTACCGCTGTTATGAATAATTATGGAAGTAACAAATATGTTAAAACAGATATTATATCATCTGATGGAGAAATGCTCTCAAAATCAGATTGCATAAAGCCTTATTTTAATCAAAAAAAATTAAAAGAAGAAGAATCGCTAGATGGTTACTATGTGATATGCACAAATGTAATTGGTTTAGCCCCTGAAGAAAAACCAATGCAGTGTAAAAGTAAATTCTTGAAGGATAATTACTTTAAGCTAAACAAAGTTGTCTCTGATATAGATATCATTGAGATGTACAGAGGATTATGGGAAATTGAAGAAACTTTTAAAATTACAAAAAGTTTCTTAAATTTCAGACCAGTTTTTCACAACAAAAATGAAAGAATTGAAGCTCATTTTTTATCATGTTTTATTTCTTTGGTTATTACAAGATTGATAGAACAATCAGTTGAATCAAAATGGTCAACATTACAGATAATTGAAAGTCTTCAAAAAGCTTCTGGAAGTGAATTTGAAGATAACATTTATTTATTTGATTACTATGATGATATTTTGGAAGAATTTGATCGTAAGTTAGGAACTTCATTCAAAAGAAAATATTTAAGCAAAGGTGATTTAAAATATGTAATAGGAAAAATGAAAAAAGTTTAAAAGTGTCCACAACTATTATACATTATTTAAGAGGGGAGTAATTCTTGTTATACAAGGAATTATATCCCTTTTTAAGTCTGTTCAGCTGTCAAAGACAGGTTATATGAAAAGATATTTAAGTTTAATTACTTTGACAATACAAAATAAAAAAGTAATGCAAAAAAACATATTTATTTTTATTTAAAATATGGAGGCTAATTATGAAAAAAAAATATTCAATTCTTTTTATATTTTTAATTT
>DATFJH010000128.1:0-2023 GCA_035269265.1 Candidatus Absconditabacterales bacterium | reverse complement strand
AGCTATCATAACTCTACCCAAAGCAAAAGCTGTAGCATCATTCATATGTACAAATTCTTTAGCTCAATTTTCTCTTTTTACTTTAGTATTTAATCTACGAGCTTGATAATCAGTCATATTGTCTGAAGTATGTGTTTCTCTGTATTTTCATTGTCATGGCATCCATGTTTCTACATCTATAGCCCTATAATCTATAGAACCCATATCAGCAGTACATTTCAACACAAGCTGATAAGGTAATTTTAATTCTTGCATCATATATTCTTGTAATCATACTATCAATTCTTGTTCATCCATAGAAGTATCTGATGTAGAAAAAACCTCCATTTCTAATTTATCAAATTGATGCATTCTAAGTATTCATTTTGTATCTTTTCAGTATGTTCCTGCTTCCCTTCTAAAAGATGGAGAATAACCTATATAACGAACTGGCAAATCTTTTTCTTCAAACATATGATCCATAAACATAGGTCACATTGTGTGTTCTGCACTACCATTAAAAACTTGTTTATCTTCATGTAAACAATACCTATCATCCATAGGATGCAATCTTCACATTCTATCCATCACTTCCATACTTAATATAGCTGGCGGTAAAATAGGTCTAAACGGTAAATCAGATATATTTAATCATTTTTCTTTTATAATTTTTTGTATAATTTTCTTATCTCATAAAGTAGCAAAAACGTATTGTATAATAGCCATTTGCATCAAAACTAATTCACCTTTTAAATATGTAAATCTAGCTCCAGAAACTTTTGATGCTGTTTCTTTATCTATTATATCATGAATCTTACCTATTTCTTCATGATCCTTTGGTTCAAAATCAAATTTTGTTATATCTCAAACAGTTTTAATAACAACATTTTCTTCTTCACTATTTCATATAGGCGTATCTTCATGAATAAAATTTGGTAATGTTTTTAATAATTCCATATATTCTCCATAAACAGAACTATATTCAGATTCAATTTCTTGTATTTTTAATTTTAAATTCTTAGCTGAATCATAATCTTTCTTAGCAGCAAATTCTTTTTGTTGATATTTTAAAGAATCAATTTTTTGCTGCAACTCCTTTCTTTTATCATCCAACTCTAATACTTTATCAACATCTACATTCTTATTTTTATTTTTACATATTTCTTTATAAGCAACAACATTTTCACGAACTTTGTTTAAATCAATCATTTTTTATAGAATTTTTAATAAAAATTAGTAATATCTTCAATAACCTAAAAATCCACTATGTTATACTATACTCTACCTACAAACGAGCAAAACATAATTTGATATTGAAATAATAAACTGTGATTTTATAATAACACCTACGTTATTCTTAATGTACACATGAATACATTATTAAACTTCTTTTAAATATTTATTTTACTTTTACAACAGCAAATGGAAACAAATTTACCTTTTATAATTGTTTGAATTGTTATAGGTATAACAATTGGTTATCTTTTCGCAAAAATATATTTTCAAACAAAAGTTAGGTGACAAAGGAAAAATGCAGTAGAAAGATCAAAAAACGTATTGATGTGACAAGTAAATGAAAAAATAGCTCCAATACTGCCCCACTTCCCATACAATTACAAAGATCTAGTATTTATAGGAAAATGAATAGATTATATAGTCTTTGACTGATTATCTACAGGAAACCTTAAAGAGATAGTTTTCTTAGAAATAAAAAGTTGAGTTTCTAATCTAAATAGAAATGAAAGAATGGTAAAAAATTGCATTAGCTGAGGTAAAATATCTTATGACATAATGAGAATTAGAAGATAAAACATATTATATCACAAAAACACAATATCGGATATAAAAATAGAATAAATAACTATATTTTTTGGATTTATTTAGGTTACGGTTATAATTGTATTAACACAATAACTTATAGCAAGGCTCTACTACACACGATCTGTTTTCAGATCGACAAACCTTCTAATGGGTTATAGTGTTAGAGGTATTCCTCTTAAAAACTATCCAGATCAGTTACCAAACAAGGTCGGATAGAACCCAA
>DATFJH010000127.1:0-11311 GCA_035269265.1 Candidatus Absconditabacterales bacterium | reverse complement strand
CTTGTTTAGACAGATTGTTTGTAGTGAATTATCTATTAATTTCAAGTAAAATTATTTCTTATTATTTTTTTGATTTAAACTAGGTAACTCTAGGTTTTTTTAAAATATTTTTTTATTGTAAAATAATCTTTAATATATAGTATATTCTAACCGAAAGTAAGAGATTTCTCCATGCGTTCATTTTATTCTCTTAGTCTTACGCTATTTAGCGGGGCGCGGTGAAATGAAACGTATTTTATTTTGTTTTATGGAATGAAAAAAGAAAATATAGATTTTTTGTTTATAAAACTTCAAGAAATGTATCCTGATGCGAACACAGAATTAAAATATTGAAATGCTTTTCAGTTATTAATTTCTGTTATGTTATCTGCTCAATCTACGGACAAACAAGTAAATAAAATTACAAATATTTTATATAAAATGGTAGAATGACCAAAAGATATTTTAGATATGGGTTTAGATAGATTTACTAATCTTATATCTTCTATTAACTATTATAAGACTAAGGCAAAAAACATATTTGAGACATCTAAGATGTTGAATCAAGATCCTACGATAATATCTCCTGATATTGATGTTTTACAAAAGCTACCTGGTGTATGAGTAAAAACAGCTAAAGTTGTTTCTTATGTTTTATTTTGATCAAAAGTAATAGCCGCAGACACACATGTGCATAGAGTGTCAAATAGATTATGATTAGTTAATACAAAAATGCCAGAAAAAACATCAGAATTACTTGAAAAAAAAGTACCAGATAAGTACAAAGGTGTGGCTCATCATGGTTTGATATTGTTTGGTCGCTATCATTGTATAGCTAGAAAACCAAAATGTGAAATATGTCCATTTAAGGATATTTGTAAGTTCTATAGAGCCTCCATTAAGAAGGGAGGAAGAGCGTAGCGAAGGTGGGTTAAATTATAATGAAAAGTTACAAAATCCCTTTGTCCTCCTTTGTAAGGGGGATATTAAGGAAATATTTTTATATGAAAAGTTTGAATATATGATTTCTATGAAAGAACCTATGTGGTGAGAAAACATGTTATTATTTTTAAATGAATATATGAAATATAATGATTTTTTGTTGTGGTTAATTCCTTTGACTGCAGATGTATTTGTTTTTTTATATCCTTTATATTTGATTGTATTGTATATAGTTTGAATATACAAGAAATGAAACTATTATAAAGAATCTGCTTTATGGATATTTTGGTCTGGTATTTTGTCTATGTTATTTAATATTTTCTTACAGTTCTTTTTTGATAAAGTAAGACCAAATATTTTGCTTTGATTAGATTATGATAAAATAGAAACTGTATTACATAAGTTTTTACCAGAAAGTTCTTTTCCATCTGATCATGCTGCTGTATCTTTTGGTATAGCAATGTGATCTTTATTGTGGGGAATTAGAAATAAAGATAAGAAGTTTGTTTGGATATGAGTTATATTTCTTTTTTTTGGTTTGATAATGTGAATTTCTAGAATAATAGTATGAGTCCATTGGCCTACAGACATTATTGCTGGATTTATAGTTTGAATATTGATTCCAATTATATTATTTCAAAAATCAATTTATAGAATATTGAAAAAAATACTGATTACGCCTGTAATCAATATTCAAAAATTTATTTGGAAATTGTTTGTTAAGTAAACAGTAATTGTCATTTCGACTAAATGAGTGAAACGAATGCATGGAGAAATCTCTTTAGAACCTAAAGGGATCTCTCGCAATTTAGAATACCGCACTTCTGCGGTACAAACAAGTCGAGATGACAAAGATAATTTTGATATTTTTTATTCTAAAATAATTATTTTTCTACCTACTTTTTGTTTTTCTCTAGAGTAAACTTCATCTATTGATGAAGATTGTATTTTTAGATAATTACAAAGATCTTTGATTTCTTTTTCTAAGAAATTTTCAAATTTAATGTAGTAAGGTATTGTAAAAACTGCTTTTATTTTGTTGGTCTTTTTTGTGTTTGATATTTTGTATATAAACTCTCTATATAGTTCTCGTACTTCTCTTTGATATTTTTGTACATCAGATTTTCTAGTCATTTGTGTTACTATTGGTCAAAGTCGTCATTCTGATACAATAAGTACTTCTCATTTTAATTTTTCTGTAGGTATGGGATTATTTATGTCATGTTGAAATATTTCAAAAGATTTTTTGTTGTATTCGTCTTGTTCTGACCATCGATTTTGATTGATTTCTAGATGTTCTGTATTTATATCTGATCAAAGAAAATTGTATCACAAGTAGTTAGCCATAAATCCTGTAGTTCAGGATCATGCAAATGGATCATATATTAATGATGGCTTTTCTTGACATAGAGAAAGTCATATATTTATCATTATATGAGTTAATTTTGCTGGCATCATTCACATTTTCATACTACGAGAAGGTTTATCAAACTCTACTTTCTCATAAAATTTGATGTCTTGGTATCACCTTACTATTCACAAATTTTGATGAAATCTTACTATTTCAATTCATTTTTTTTTGACTTCAACGTCTGTTTTTAATCGATCTACGGTTTTAAATCTTTTTATTCAAAACTCTCTTTTTAATTTTAGTCATAATTCTTTTTCTTTTGTTCATAAAATCTTTTTTCATTCAATTTCTTTTATTATATCTTCTTTATTTATAACTTCTCATCGTTTTATTATTCATCATAATGTCTCTAATAATTTTGGATTATCAGTATCAAAAGTTATTAAAATATTAGTTATTTCTTCTATATTTTTGGGGTTTATTAGTTCTAGTTCTTTTAAACTAATTTCTTTATTTTTTCATATTATTGCAAAGTACATTATTTAGTTAAAAGTGAAAAATTAAAAGTGAAAAGTTATTATTTTTAATATGTAGAAAAAAGATCTCTTTTCAAGATGTAAACAAAAAAATCGACATTGAAGCCGATTTTTTCTATGATTTTTTGATATTTAAGCTTTTAGTTTTTTTAGTTTAATATCAGCATTTATTTTTTCTAGTTGTATCAGTGATTTTTCTATTTCTTCAAGACTTCATTTTTTCTTTAATTGCTTTATTTCTTCTTCTAATTTTCATTTTTTATCTTCAAGATCCTTTTCTGATTCTGATAAAGATGTAGTAGCAGCCGCGGTGGCTATTCTTACTATTTTACCATCTACAAAAGCCATTCATTTTGAAACACTTAAAGATATTGTATTTTTTGAAAATACAAATTCACTTGTAGATACTTGATTTTCTGGTATAATTTTTATTAATCAAGGTTTTAATGCTGTTACCATTGGGGCGTGTCAAGGTAAAACAGTTACATCTCCAATTTCTGTGGGTAATGTAATCTGTTTTATGTCTCACTCAAATATGATTTTTGCTGGACTTGAGATTTTTAGTTTCATAACTTTATTCAAAATTAAATACAATACAAATATATTATATATTGTTTTTTTATCAAATTTCAAAGTATTTATTAACCTTTATTGTTTGACATATTTATTTATATAGTGTTTTTATGTCTATGTCATCTCGAGTTTTATTGGTCAGAATTGCCGAAGCTCTAAATCGCGAGAGATCTCTTAACTTATATTCAAGAGACTTCTCCACGGAGCCTGTCCTGAGTGAAATCGAATGGAGTCGAAATGACAGTGTTTGCTATTTGTTTCTTTATATATTCTAATTAAAAAAAAGCCACCCTTATTGGTGACTTTTAATGTTTATATTATTGGTTATTTAATCTTTTTCTTATAAATGCTGGAGTTTCTAGATCTTCCTGTGGTTTTTCGTCTTCTTTTTCTTCAACATTATTTTCTTCAGTACTAGTTCTTACTGCTCTGTCTATAAAACTTTCATTTATCTTTCTAGGTGTTGTTGGTCTTCAAAGAAGATCTCTGTCTGGAGTTTTAATTACAGGATCTGTACTTTGTTCTTCAAATCATGTTGCAATTATTGTAACTTGTACTTCATCTTCCATTGTTTCATCGAAACTCATTCCCCAGATCATATTTACATCTGAATCTATAATATCTTCTATAACATTTGCTGCTTCTTGTACTTCTGTAGGTGTTAGATCTGTACCACCAGCAACAGCAAATATAATACTTTTAGCTTTGTCTATGTTTGTCTCTAATAGTGGGTTTTCTATTGCTTTTCTAGCAGCATCTACTGCTCTTTTTTCTCACGCTCAATAACCTATTCCCAATAATGCATTACCTGAGTTTTGCATTACTACTTTGATATCTGCAAAGTCAATATTAATATCTCCAGGTTTTATTATAAGATCTGATATTCATTTAATCCCAGAATATAGTATTTTATCTATCATTAAGAATGCTTGTTTAAATGTTGTTTTTTTATCAATTACATTAAATATTTTGTCGTTTGGTATTACTATTAGTGTATCAACAGCATCTTTAATTTTTGTTAAACCATCTTCAGCATTTATAGATCTTTTTTTACCTTCAAAACCAAAGGGTTTTGTTACCACACCTATAGTTAATATTCCCATCTCTTTTGCTATATTAGCAACAACAGGTCATGCTCAAGTTCAAGTTCATCATCACATTCAAAGTGTAATAAAAACCATGTCTGTATCTTGTAGCATATCTTTTATATCTGATTCGCTTTCTTCAGCTGCTTTTCTTCATATTTCTGGATTTGCTCATGCTCATAAACCTTTGGTTAGATTTAATCCAATGTTAAGTTTTTTTTGAGCTAAACTTCATGCTAAATCTTGAGCATCAGTATTAATAGCTACAAATTCTACTCAATCCAAACCTTCACTTATCATTCTGTTGATAGCTTTATTTCCACAACCACCAATTCATAAAACTTTAATTTTTGCTCCTGGTATAAATTCAGGTTTAATTTCATTAATAATCATTTTTTCCTTTAATTTAGTAAAGTAAATATTTAATTTTATCTTTTTTATTCAATCAATAGTATCTAGTTAGAATAGATCTTTAAAGAATTTTCAAATACTTGATCATATGTTTCGGTTTATTTTTAATCAAGAACCCTTTCTTCATTCCATATATTTTTCTGACCAAACAAATGTTCATAGCACATTTGTAAATTGAATATTGTTTGATATATCTCATAGATTTAATTGATTATCTTTACCATAGAAAGTTGCTAATTTAAACGAATCTTTTGATAATAAATCTAAATTTGGCATTTTTGATCATCATCATATTAATATTATACCTCATGGTAATCTACCATCTCTATCTAGAGATTGTAAATGTGAGTTTATTTTGTTAAATATTTCTTCATATCTTGAACTAATTATTTCTGTTAAGAAATGAACATCTAGTGGACTATCTTGTGATATGTTTTTGTCTACTATTGCAGTTCAGTGACTTTTTTTTATGTCTTCTGCTTCTTTTATATCTATTTGCATACCTATAGAGATATCTTTTGTTACATCTTCTCAACCTATTGCAATGGTTCAATAACCTAAAGGATATCAATCTTCATATATTGTGTAGCTAGTTTGATTTTTTCATATATCAATCAATACGGTTCATAAATCTTTGCGATCGTAGTCTAGTATTATTTCACTTGCTGATAGTACATTTGGAACAAAATCTGCTATTGATAATCAAACGTTATCAAAAGCTTCTATAACTCAATTGTATAAATTCTTTGGTATCATAAAAGCATCTGCTACCAACTCAAGTCTTTTTCATTTTAGTCATATGGGATCTTTTTCTTTTTTTTCTTCGTCTATTACTCGGTATACAGGTACTATTTTTACTGTTTCCATATTGTTTTTTACTGCAATGTCTGCTATTACTTTAGATAGGTGTTCTACATCATTTTCTTGTATTTCATCTTCCATTATTCTTTTTTGTTCGGAAATTCTTTTCACAATACTTTCTGGATGTGATATACCAACAAAAACTTCGTCTATAAAATCTCATCATAGTTTTTTTACAAAATTCTCTGTAATTTTATTTATGCATTTTGTAAAACTTTCTGAATCTAATATTTTTCATTTACGCATTCATTGTGTTGCTTCAATATGTTTTGCTAATATTACATTTTTTCAATCATCATCTGCAAAAACAACCGCCTTGATAGAGTCGTTTCATATATCGAAAACTGCCTTTATATCTCTCATTTTACAAAATAAATTTAAGAAATTAAAATTACCTACGCATTTTTTGGATATTCATCCTATAAATTATTTTATTTACATTTTTGTGTTTAAAAAATAGTTGCATTAAAACAAACTCTTTTTTTATTATTGTGATATACAAAAGTTATCATAGCCAAAGTATGCGATATTTTGTTTGATAACCATTGGTTATCTTTCTTTTATTTTTTTTATAAAAAAAACTTGCGTTTTGCAAGTTTGTTTTATAAAAAAGGAAGGTAGTATCTTTACTTAGTAAATAATGATACGGTCTTTTTGAGTTAGACCTACGCCTAATTTTTTAGACCAATAATCTACAAAATTTAATTTTTATAAGATTATAAATGTTAAATATTAGAATAATAAATTTGTTTTTTGTTTATAATTTTAAACAAGTTAAATGTATTAAATAAATATTGTAGATAATTTTTTATTATTTAAATGCTTTTTTAGATTTTTTTAAAGGTATAAATTTTATAAACTTTTTAAGTTTTAAATTTAATACATTTTAAATCTAAATAGAATTGTAAATAATAATTTTTTGAGTTAGAAATTAACTCAAGTTTTTATCAATATTACTGTGTAAGACCTCCTTCCTTTATAGTACAATTAAGTGAATACATTGTATCCATATCTTTGTACATCTATATTATAATGAAAAAATTGTTTCTTGTCAAATTTTTGGATACTTTTTTGTTGGAGATTTATTGTAGTTAAAGATTGACTTTAAGAATACTTGTTAGATATTTATTTTGCTTATATTAAAAAACCTTATATTTTTATAAAAATATTGTTATTTTTTTTGTGTTGTTTGTAATTTTATTTTTTTAAAGCTATTTGATATAGCAGGTTAACTTTTTCTCTAATATCATTGTGGAATTTTAACATTTTATCGCTTATAATTATTTCTTCTCATTTTTTTCATAGTTTTTTAGTTTTTTTTACCAATATGGGTATTCGTATATTTTTTATAATTAATTCTATAAATTTTCAAAATAATCATCAGAATAAAAACTCTATAGTTTTTTTTATTTTAGTTTTTCATTTAAATGATTTAGTTCCAGTGTTTATGCAATAGTCTTGTGGATGATTGGGCATTAAAGTTTTGAATCGTTTGTTATTTTCATAAATGTTATGGTGGTGGCTGTATTCTTGGTACAATGGAACTAGGTGAGCCAATCGATAGGTTAGATAAATATCGGTTTTATCTATCATTATTGGATATAAATTTTTATTATCTTCTGTGATATAAAAGCTAAGACAAAATTTTTGTCTTTTATTTTTTAATCATCTTTTGAGTCAGTGTATCTTAAAAAATATTGCACTAAATAATCTTGCTCTTCGCATACTCCCCTTTTTAACAATTATGAATAGGTCTATATCTGAATCTCGTTTGAGTGCGTTGAATGAAATTGAGTTACACAAAAACATTTCTTTGACAAATGGTAGTGACTTATATAATTTTCAATATTTGTTTATTTTTTTTATAAATTTGTCTAAGTATTGGTTTTTTTCTGTTCGTGAGAACTCCTTTTTTTGATTTATTTTAGTATCGGATTTTTTTTCTAATAAGAAAAGTTTCTTTTCCTTGGGTACTGGATAATTCATTATCTTGTAGAATAATAGATTTTTTTCTATTGTTCCCATTCGTTACATACTGATCAATTAAAATCTAGGCAAAATTTTTGTTCTATTTTTTGTGATGCTTGGTTGAATATTATTTTAGAGATTGGAATACAGTTACTATTTCAGTATATATTACAACTTGATATTTTTACTTCTCATTTTTCATATATTATATTTTCACATGATTCATTTTCTGACAAATATAATATTTTATTTTTTTCTCAACATATTATTATTCATTTTTCTCATAATTTAATATTATATTTATTATTATTTGTAATATTATTTAAACATTTTCCACCAGTACTTATTAAGTTTGTTTGTTTTATGTTATTATTGTTGATGGTTTCTTTTATATAGGAATATATATGCGTTATTTGTTCTTCATCTCCAATATATTCTCATCATGGAACAGCAGAATAAATATTTATATTTATTTTTTTAATATAATTTTGTCATGTTATACTTTTATTTTTTTTAAAATTATTTGTTTTATTTAATATTGTATTATATATATAGTTTGAGCATTCTTTTCCGTATTTTATTTGTTCTTGATCTCTATCTGGTATGAAGAAACCAAAAATTCATATCATTAGAGCTATGATTATTACTACGATTAATATTTCTAGTAGTGTATAAGCTTTTTTCATTTTTAGTTCTTGTATAAAATATATTTGTATACTATGTAAAATAGGAAATAATTCAAATAAAAAAATGTCATTTCAAGTATAGTATAAGATTCCCTTTTAAGTGTTTGAAGGGATTCCTCGGCTATGCTCGGAATGACAGTTATGTTAGTGTTATTTAGTTTTATCCGTTGATTAGTGGTCTAACAACGCAATTATAGTCTGTGTTATTTTTGTTTTGTAGAATCATTGGTTTTTGATTGTCTACAATATTGAATATTATTTCATCACTATCCATAGTTTTTATAAAGTCTGTAATATATCTACCATTTATACCAAATGTTACAGCTTCTCAGTCCATTAATACAGGAATATTTGTTTTTCATGTTCATTTATCTGTTTTACCAGAAGATATTGTTGCTTCTCAGTTTTCCACCTCTATTTGTATAAAATTATTTATATCTCTTGTTAAAATTCATATTTTTTTGATAGCTTTTTCACATTCATCTTTGTTCATTGTCAATGTTGTATTGAACGTTTTGGGCATAACTTCTTCTCTTTCATAGTCGGGAAAATTACCTTGAATTAGCAATGAGGTAGCCAATATTTTCATATCACCCATTTCAAATTCAAAAGCAACTAAGTTGTCTGAGTATTTTACATCTACACTTTCAGATTCTTTTTCTTGTGAATAGTCTGATATTTTTTTGATATCTATTATAGATGTTTTTGGAACTATAATAGAAAAATTATCTCATTGTATTGTTCAATTTGTTTTGTATTCTGTAAGTCTAAACGAATCAGTACCAACAAATACTAATTTTTTCTGTCAGTTTTCTTCTTTTGATTTCATTAATATTCCTGTAAGTACAGGACTGAAGTTTTTTTCTGTAACTGAGTATTCCACATTTTCAATACCTTCAGACAAAGACTGTGTATCTAGTGTTATTTTGTTGTCTTGTGGAACATCAGGTAATGCTACGTATTCACTAGCTGATATTCAGTTTATTTCAAAATTATCTTTTCATGATTTTATGCTCATCATGTTTGTTTGAGGATCTACGCTTATTTCAACTTCTTTATCTTCTATACTTTTTATAATGTCTGCAAAGGTTTTTGCATTTATTGTTATTGCTCATTCTACTTTTATATCGCATGGAGATTCTATTTCTACGTATTTTTCCATATCAGTAGCTCTTACTATTAGGCTATCTATAGATGCTTTTAGGTAAATATTTTGTAAAATTGGTAATGTAGCATTTTTTGCTACAAATCTACTACTAATATCAATAATATGGTTTAATTTTTCTATTTGGATAGTGATTTTCATTGTGAATTTATTTTAATTGATTAAATATGGTATATATAATATGTAAATAAGTAAATAGTTTAATATTTCAATAGAATTTTTGTTTTGAATCTATTGTAGGGGAAGATATTATCTTCCCGTTTAATATATAAGGGAGATTATTAATCTCCCCTACGAATAAGGTATTATTAAAGCATAATATATATTTATACTTTTCCGTAAAGTTTGAAAACCGCTCCTTTTGTGATTTTTACATTAATGAGATCTCACTCTCTTAATTCTTTTTCTGAACTTACTATTATTTGTTTCATGTTGTCTGTGTATCATTCATATTTATAATTATTGTTTATATCTTTTGTTAAAAAATTATTGATCAATACTACTCTGTTATTTCAAACTTCGTTTTCATTGTTTTGTGTACTCAATCTGTTTAATAGTTCGTTTAATTTTTCTCGTCTTTTTTGTTTAGTTTTGTATGGAATATTGTCTGGAATATTTTTGTCTGCATAAGTTCATGGTCTAGGAGAGTATATTCATATATAAATCATATCAAATTTTCCATATTCTACCAAATCTAGAGTTTTTTGAAAGTCTTCTTTTGTTTCATTTGGAAATCCTACTATTATATCTGTAGTGATACTTATGTCTCTATTTAAGTTTTTTATTTTATCGATGAATTCAAAGGTTTGTTTTGAGTTATATCATCTATTCATAGATTTTAATATTTTATTTGATCATGATTGAAATGGTATATGGATATGTGGGCATAACTTTTCTTCTGTTTCATGTAGTTTTAATAATTCATCTGAATAATAAGTAGGATATGGAGAAGTATATCTTAGTCGTTTTAATCAATCAAGTTCTAAAACTTTTTTAATTATTTCTACGAATTTTGGATGTTTGTTTACTATTTGTCATAACAAAACAATTTCTTCTGCTCAGTTTTTTAAATGAGTTTTGCACTCCTCTATTATTTTTCTTACTTCAAAGTTTCTTTCAAGTCATCTGGCATATGGTACAATACAATATGAACAAAATTGATTACATCATGTAGAAATTGGGACATAAGCTGTTTTTTTATGGTTTTTGTTCATAGATGTATTTTCATTTTCTGGTATGATTTTTTCGTATTCGTTTATTAGATCTTTATTATAATTAATTTTGTATCATAACTTTTCTAATATTTTTGGTAAAAATCATGTATCATCTATTCTTCGAAATAATTCTAAGTTGGAAAATGTTTTTTTTAGGTTATAGAATTGTGGATTGAAAGCATTATTTATTGGTATTATTGATAGATCATTCTTAGAAGGCGGAAGGAGAGAATTTGTTTTTTGAATCCTCCTATCCCCATTTTGCAAATGGGGTAATCAATTATTTATTTCTTCTGTAGTAACTCACAAAACTTGATAATTATCAGAATTAATTATTCATCAAAAATTTCCTATTCTTAGGTTTTGTGGAAGTTTTTTGTTTGTAAGTTTATTGTTTCTTATGTTGTGTTGTATCATACAACCAGTGATCCATATTTTTTGCTCTTTTTTTATATCTCTTAGTAGGCCTGTGATTTTGTCTTCAGATTTTTGTCTTACAGAACAAGTGACTAGTATTATAATCTTTGCATTCTCTTGTTT
>DATFJH010000126.1:0-3839 GCA_035269265.1 Candidatus Absconditabacterales bacterium | reverse complement strand
TCACTCGTTTACTTCTGAATTAGACAATCAAGTTGCACAAGATGGGCAATATCGTTGTATTTTAAATCATTTATAAACTAAATTTTTGGAATATAAATTATCAAATACATTTATTACAGATTCCATAAAATCTAAATTCATAGTCATATATGCATGATCCATATCTGCTCGTCTACCTATTTGGTCAACAAAAATATTTCGTTCGTCACTTACATTGCTTACATAATTTCTACATTCTTGTGTAAATTTGTCGATTCATAATTTTTCTTCTATGTCCTTTTTCCCATCTAAACCAAGTTTTTTTTCTACTGCTTTTTCTACTGGTAATCCATGACAATCTCGTCATCGATCTCTGATTACTTGATATCATTTCATAGTTTTGTATCTACCTACCAAATCTTTCATTACTCACACTAGTCAATGTCCAAAGTGAGGGGTTCAACTAGCAAAAGGAGGACCATCATATGTGATAGCTTGTAATTTGTCTGATCTTTGTTGTATAGATTTTTGGAAAATATTGTTTTCTTTTCGATAATTTATTAAACTTTGTATTAATTCTTTTTGATTCATGGTTCAATTTAGTTTAAAATTTTAAATTTTATAAAATTATTGAGTTTTTTAACTATTAACTTTTAATTAAGTAAAATTGATTTTCAATTTAAAATGATAAAAAAAACTACCAGATTCTGGTAGTTTTTAAAGTTTTATTTTTATTTTAAAGTTTTTATCGTATCTGTTTGTACATTAGATACGGTAAGCGTTGTGCCAGGGTACTTATTCAAATCAATTTTGAATTGATTTGTTCCAACACTTTTGATTTTACCTGTTATTTCTTTGGGTGTAAATGAGCCATCTGGCAAATCACAACCATCATAGATAAAAGAAATAGATTTTCCTTCAAAATTTTGTAATTTTTTTTCCATAGTTTTTTTATTTTTTTTATTGTTTATTGGGTATAGCAAAATTCCTTTGCTGTCCTTGATTTCAGTAATATTTGATACATGAATATGATTAGAAAAGCTGGTTTTTATTCTTGTTGGACCATTTCTAACAATTTCTTGTATAAATATTGGTTCATTTGAATTTATTTTGTGTTTATTGCTTTTTAGCTTTATAAACACACGTTTTTGTACATTATCTAATAAGATTTTGTACTTTTCTGAGTGTGATTTTTCCATTTTTTTAAAATTTTTATTTTGGTTTTTTATACACATTTAATCTTTTAAGTCAATATTTTTTATTTTAACTTATTATGTGTTTTTTTTGTAAAAATGGTAGTAAAAAGATAGTCTTTAGTCTAATTTTTTGATAATTTTTATCATAAGAATATAATTATAGTGTTTTAAGGCATTAAACATTGATTTTTAATGGGTGTTTTGTTCTTCAAACTTTAATTTTAAAAATTAAATTATATTATTTATGGCTAAGAATAAAAAAAAATTTCGTAGTAGATGAGAAAAAATATTTAGATTTTTAGTATTGATTTTAATAATCTCTATTTGAGGTTTGATTTATTTAAAAGTAGATACATATTTAATTGAAAAAAACATTGAAGAAAATCAGATAAAATTAAGTCAACAAGAAGAGGAACTATCAACGTATGAAAGTGCCATTAGTTATGATAAATTTCTTTTGATAAAAGAATTGGAAGAAAAGGCTATAGAAATGCCTTGGTTTGAACATATTCCAAAAATAATAAACATTTTTGAAGATTTAAAAAGTTTGGATTCAAGCTCTACAGATACTATAATTTTGTCAGACTTTAAAGTTACTTTAGATGAGATTAGTCTTAAGGGTACAGTTTCTAGTCTTAAGGCTTTATATTATACTTCTCCGAATGGTAGTTTTAAATCATTGTTTGATAGGTTTGATGAGTTAGATTTTATACAAGAAATGAATATTAATACTTATGAAAAGGTATGAGAAAAATATTTTGAATTTGTTTTAAATGCTAAAGTAGTAAATAATGACACAAAATAATGAAATTTTAGAAAAATTGATTTGAGATAATAAAGAAAATAATAGTAATTCAAATAAAGTTCCTACTGGTTCTGATGATGAGGTTTTGATTACAACATCTAGAGTAGTTTGAGTGAGATATAAAATTTATACTATTATAATTTTGGTTTTGTTATTTATAATTTGATATAATTATATTTTGCCAAGTTGGGATCAAAATCAATCAGAGTCTGTTGAGTTGACAAATATAGAGCTTCAAATGTTGAATTTTGAAAATAAAAAAAATCAATATGATTCAAATAAATGACTTGTTGACAAAATCAAACAAGTAGAATCTCAAGCAGTTGATTGTGTAAATATGCTGGAATGATGTAGTGAATTGCCAAATATAGTAAAAGAGAACTTTGGTACTGTGAGGTCATATCTTTTGTTAAACGAAATGATGGATGAGAAAATGCAATTGGATGAAAAAATGATATTAGCTAATATTGATGGATTTTTATTGAAAAAATTTCCATTGAATGAAAATTCTAGGGCTACAAATTGAGTTTTGAATAAGATATCTATATGAGAAAAACAGCAATTTGATCAAAGTTTGTATTTTGTTCCAATAGAGCTTAATATTACATTTGAAAATAAAGAAGGATTACTTTCTTTTATAGATAATGTAGAAAAAAAAATTCCTACTGATTCCAATTTGCGTATGCTATATAAAATAGATGAAATTAATTATGATATAGTAAATTCTGATCAAGTTCAAGATGCTAATGTATTTATGTATTTATATTTTTATCAAAAATAGTTTTTAATGGTAAAACTGAAAAAAACAGAAATAGAGTATAAAGAATATAAAAAACATGGTATTGATGATACTATTGTAAGATTTTTGCAATCTAGAGATAAATGAAATTTTGGAAGTAAAGATAAAATATTTTTCTTCAAAGAACTGTCTTATATGTTAAAGTGATGAGTATGAGTTGTAGAAGCAGTGGAAACTATACGTCATAGTACAGACAATTATGCTGTAAAAGAAATTACTAGATGAGTAAATAAGTTTTTACATAAATGAAAAACATTGTCATATGCTTTGAATAGATTGCCAGATTACTTTAATGAATGAGATTATAATGTGGTAAAAGCATGAGAAAAATCAGGTAATTTGGTTTTGGTTCTTGAATCTCTAGCAAAAGAATATGAGTATATGAATGAGATTAAAAATAAATATATTTGAGCTTTGATATATCCTATTATATTGGTGGTTATAGCTGTGAGTGCTGTTTTTGCTTTGTTTGGTTTTGTGCTACCAAATGTATTTGATATAGCCAATAGTTTTCAGTGAATGGAACTACCAACTGTTACAAAAATATTAAAAAATATATCTGAGTTTTTTGCTACACAATGGAAAATATTGCTTTATTCTATTTGATGAGTTGGTGTTTTGTCTTGGTTATTTTTTTCTACAGATACTGGTAAAAGATCTTGGTTTAATATCATTATGTCTATTCCATTGATTGGTAGAATGACAAAATACTATTATTTGGTAAAGCGATGTAGATACATGAAATTAATGTTGGTATCTGGAATGAATTACTTGGAAACTTTTAAAATATTAAGAGATGTTTTGGGTATTCCTCTTTATCAGGATATGATAGAAAGAATTTTAGCTTGATTGCAAAGATGAGAAACGATATATGATTCTATAAAGCATGAAAATTTTTTGATACCAAGTAATGTAGCTGTTTTGATTAAAGTATGAGAAGAAACAGCAAATTTAGAAAATTCTGTAAACAATGTATTGAAAATGTATCAAGAAGAACTTAATATAACAATAAACAGATTGGCAAAAGTTATAGAGCCAATTATGCTTGTTTTCATAGGTC
>DATFJH010000125.1:0-8611 GCA_035269265.1 Candidatus Absconditabacterales bacterium | reverse complement strand
CATCATGAATATAAATTTATTATTTTATTTTTATATACTTTTCCCAAAATTGTCTTTGCTTTTTCATAAAAAATATTTTCGTTGTTTAATTTTATTGCTTTATTACATTTATCAAAACTTAATTCATAATTTACATAATTTGGTATATTATTTTTTACTCGCTCTTCAAATAGACTTTTTATTGTATCACACTTTTGTTTTGATACTAATCTAAAATTTAGATTAGTTTTAGCTTTGTTTGGTATAGAATTGTTGAAATAATTTGTTTTTCATCATGATATTCATGTGATTTCTATACATGGTTCTAATCATGTTTTAGAATAAAAATCTATATCATTCAATTTTAATTTCTTTATTTCAAAATTTTCTTCTAGTTGATTTTTATCAAATGGTATTTTTTTATTTAATGATTTTTGTGTAGTAGATAAATCATCTACTTCATAATAAAAATATGGAATTGTTATTTTATTGTTTGTATCATATAATTTTGATAATAATTTATTTAGTTCTTCTATTGCGTTTGGTATTACTCATCAATATATACCAGTATGTAAATCTGTGTTAGCTGTTTTAAACCTTATTTCAGCACTAAATCATCATCTAAATCATGATTCTATTACAGGTAAGTTTTTTATTATGTTTCAATCAGATATAAGTATAAAGTCAGCCTTTATATTATTTCATTTTTCTTTTATAAATTTTGAAATTCAATTAGATCATATTTCTTCTTCTCATTCTATAATAAATGTTATGTTATAATTTAGTTTTCATTCTTTTATTAATTCAAAAATATTTATCATGTGTATTAATGTTTGTCATTTGTTGTCTACAACACCTCTACCAATTATTTCATCTTTACTTATTAGTAAGTCAAAAGGATCTCATTTTCGTCAATCATTTTCATTTGCAGACTGTATATCATAGTGTCAGTATATTATTCAATTTTCATAATTTTTGTCTAAACAAAATGATGCTTTTATTATTGGATTTCAGTAGTTTTCAATTATTTCTACATCAAAATTATTTTCTTTAAAAATTTCGCTCAGCCAATATGCACATTTTTTAATTTCTAGTTTGTTTTCTTTTGTTTGTTCTGTTGAAATGCTTTTAAATCAAATATATTCTTTTAATATTTTATAATATTCAGCTTTCATGTATCTCATATTAATAATAAATTTAATTTGTTGTTTTGTTGGAAAGCTCTTGTATTTTTTTCTTAGCTTTTTCGTTACCTGGTTCTTGTTCTAATACTCTAAAATAATATTTTTTAGCATTATCTTTATCATTTATTTCTTCATATAATTCTGCTAATGTTAAGGCGTAATTAGAATTTGTTGGTCTTAATTTTACAATTTTTTCCATTACAGCCACAGCATCTTTTTTTCTTTCTGTATTATAAAGAATTTCTACCATGCTTATATAGTATTTTGGATTGTTTGGTTTTAAATTTATAGCTTTTTCTATCAGTAATTCAGATGTTTCATAGTCTCATGTTATCAAATATGTTTCTCATATTTGTCGTATAGCATTATGATCTTCAGGATCTTCTTCTATTATTTTTTTTAATAAAGATAAAGACTTTTTATGATTACCTATTGTAAAATAAAGATCCGCTAATTGTTTATTTAATTCTAGATTATTAGGTTCTATAGCTAGTCACTCTATTAATTTTTTTTCATAGTCTTCTAATTTACCTTCTTTTTTGTATACATTTGCTTCATAAAAAATCTTTTCTAGAAGCTTTTTTTGTTTTTCTTGTATTATATTGTTTGAACTTTCTTTTGTTTCATTTTCTTTTATTTCTTTTTTGTTCTCTTCATTTGTGTTTTTGTTTTCAAAAATTTTTGAACTGATTTCCTCATTTATATTGTTTTCCTCTTTTACTTCTTGTGCTCTTTTTTTTAATAAATCTTCTCTCATTCTATCAAGTGTTTTTAAATTATTTATTTTTTGTTTTATTATTTTTCGTCATTTAGATCATTTTTTGCTTAATAAAAATATAGCTATACCTATTGGGAAAGCGATAATTATTATGCTCAAGACTATTCGCAAGGTTGTTCAAAACGTAGTCATAATGGTTATTTAAAAATTAAAGGTTTTTTAATATTACCAAGTTTTTTAAGCTTTTAATTTGATAAACTTTAGATCTTTTTATCATTCTATTTCTCATTTTATTTTTTCTAGTTCTTTTTCTTCTTCACTTTTTATTTCTGGATTTGGTGCTTTTATTGTTTTTAGCTCTCAAGTTGGTACTCTAAAGGTTTCTCAATCTTTTGTTTTTAATGTTACATCTCAAGTCATTATATTATAAGATGTAGCAATTCATTCTATATTTCATTTAATAAATTTTACTTCACTTCATTTTTTAGGATATTTTTTACTTTCTTCTCTGTATAATTCTAATTCATAAATTAAAGAACATTTTAATTTTCAACATCTTCACTTCAATCTTTCAATGTCTCTTCATTCTAAGTTTTGTAGTATTAAATTTTCCATTTCAATACTAGGTAGTTGCATCGTTGTCTTACAGTGCATCGGTATTACTCATCAAGCTCAGCAAGGTAAAAAATCTGTTCTAGGATCCATTTTTACCATGTCTCTTGCTCAAACTTGGAACAAGAATATGTTTTTTCATATTTTTTCTCTAAATTTTTTAACAAATTCTGTAAAGATATATCTTTCTTCTGAATAAAAATAAAAATATAATTGATCTAAGTATATGTGAAATCTAGCTGTTACTGGTATAGAATTTGTAAATTCTTTTTTAAATTTTTTTTTGAATATTGGAAATATTTTTAAAGCAAATTTATTTTGTTCTTCAAAAAAATCTTTTTCTTCTCATTTTAAGACTTTAGTAAAATGTCATATTCTATCAGTATTTATGTCGTGTCACAAATATATTCAAACAGAAGGTTTTTGATTGTTATCTTCCATTGAATATACCAATTTATCTCAATGTTTTAATTTTTTTTTAGTTTCTTCATTAATACCCAAAACTTTTATGTTTTTATTGGTATATCGATCTAATGTATATACAAAATTATTTTTATCTGTTTTATTGTTTATTTTATTCATAATTTTTAAAATTTAGTAAAATTTTTATTTTTTTGATTTTTTTGTAGTTTTTTTAATTTTCATCATTTTTTGAAATTCATCTTTTGTTATATATTCTTTTTTAAGTAATGTTTTTGACATTTCTTTTATTAAATCTTTATTTTTTGATACAATTTCTTTTGATCTTTTGTAGCAGTAGCTCATATAATATTTTATTTTGTTATCTATTTTTTCAGCTGTTTTTTCGCTATATGTTTTGTATGGTAGATATTCTTCTTTTGATTTATCAAAATACATTATTGTACCTATTTCCTCATCCATTCAATATTTCATAATCATATCAGAAATCATTTTTGTAGCAACTTCAAAATCATTTGATGCTCATGTTGTTACCTCTTCTTTTCCAAAAAACACTTCTTCTGCTGCCCTACCTCACAATAGAGAAATTGTTTCTTCTAATATTTTTGTTTTTGAATAAAGATACTTATCTTCTTCCGGAATTTTTCGAGTAGCTCCTAATGCTTGTCATCTACGCACTATTGTTATTTTTTCTACATTATCTGCTTCTGGTAATAGATGAGATGTAACAGCATGTCATAGTTCATGGAAAGCAATTATTTGTTTTTCTTTTTCTTTCATGCTTTTGACTTTTCTTTCAGGTCACATAAGTACTTTTTCTAAAGCATACTCAAATTCTTCTGCACTTATTGTGTTTTTTCATAGTTTAGCTAGTTTTAAAGCTGCTTCATTCACTATGTTTTCTATGTCAGCTCATACTAATCAACTGGTTCTTTTTATAAGTGATTCTAAATTTAATTTTTTTTCTATTTTTTTATTTTTTAAATAATATCTAAATATTTCTTCTCTTTCTTCGTATGTAGGTGCTGAAACCATTATTTTTCTGTCAAATCTTCCTGCTCTAAGTAATGCTGGATCTAGTATATCTGGCCTATTTGTAGCCGCTATTACAATTACATTTGTTTTATTATCAAAACCGTCCATTTCTGTAAGTATTTGATTTAGGGTTTGTTCTTGTTCTTGATGTCATCATGTATGTCACAATCATCTTTTTCTACCAATAGCATCTATTTCATCTATAAAAATTATTGCGCTTCATGCGGCTTTTGCTTTTTGAAATAAATTTCTTACTTTAGCTGCTCACATTCATACTAACATTTCCATAAACTCTGATCATGAAACAGAGAAAAATGGTACAGAAGCTTCTCATGCTACAGCTCTTGCTAATAATGTTTTACCACTACCAGGTTGTCAATAAAGTAAAACACCCTTAGGATGTCTTGCTCACACTTTTTGATATTTTTTAGGATTTTTTAGATAATCTACAACCTCAGACAATTCCTCTTTTACTTCTGCCATACCAGCGACATCTTTAAATTTTGCACTTGTTTTCATTTTGATATTTTCTTTTCAAGTTTTTGTGTTAAATGGTAATCATCATGATTTTGGTAAAGCAAATTTCATTAAAACTAAAAATAGTCCAAAAAATATTAATAATGGGACAATATCTTTTAGTACATTTGAAAAGAAATTTTCATCTTCTGTTTTTATATTTATTTCTGTTTTTCAATTTAAATTAATTCAAATATCGGTTAGGGATGTGTTTGTTGGTTTTTCTGATTCAAAAGTGTTATATATTTTTTCTGTTAATGTTTTTTGTATTATCATAAATGAATTTCAAACACCTGTTCATAAAAAAGTATATCAAACTAGTTGTTTATCATTTATTATTTCAATTTTATTAAAATCGTTTTTTTTGTATTTTTCTACAAAATTATTTAAAGAAAGCTCTTTTGTTTCATTAATTTTTTCTACACTGTCTCATGATGTGTTTGAATTTGCTTGATATGTTTGAAATATTGTTACAATAACTAATACTCATAAAATAATTAATCGTACATTTTTTGTTTTTTTGAACATAACTTGTTTTTTATACATTATAAAAATATTGTTGCCTGGTTTTTTATATTAAAATTGGTTGGAATTTCAAATAGAAAACTTTAAATATAATTAATATACTATTATTAAGAATTAATAATTTATAACTATGAAATTACAATTAAAAACCACACAGAGATATATAAATATACTTCAAAAGAACTGAATAAGTGATTTGAAGGATTTTTTGCAATATTTTCCCAGGGATTATGAAAATAGAAAAGACATAATAACATTAGATCAGATAAATTTGAATGATAAGGTTTCTGTATCTGTAAAATGATTTGTGACAGAAAAAAAGTTTTTTCAGAGATGAAGAAAAAAAATATATGATATAAGATTTAAAGATGAGAATGGTGATAATTGACAAATATCTATATATAATGCTTCTTTTTTGGCATCAAAAATAAAATTAAACAATTGGTATGTAATAATATGAAAGCCTAGTTTTAAATTTGGAAGATTTGTTTTTTCAAATCCTCAAGTTACTCATTCTATATTAATTGAAGAAGAAAAAGAAAAGGTTCATGCTACTTGAAGAATATATCCTATTTATTCTGAACTTAGTGGAATAAGTCCTAGTTGGTTTGCAGAAAAAATTTGGAATATACTACCAGAAGTAGATAATTTGTTTGAAGAATACTTGCCTGTAGAATTTTTGGAAAAATTTAATTTAATGGACGTAAAGGAGACTATAAGAAATATACATTATCCAAAAGATGTAGACAAAGTTAGACAAGCAAAAAAGAGGATTTTTTTTGATAGGCTTCTTAGAATACAGTTATTTTCTTTAATAAATAGGGATGAATATAGAAAAGGATCTATAGTTTTAAATAAAGTAAATATTGATCGAAATATAATCAGAGAAATAATATCTAAGTTGTCTTTTGAGCTAACTGGTGCTCAAAAAAGAGTTTTAAAAGATGTTATAGAAAATATACATGATAATAAGCCGATGATGAGATTGTTGCAATGAGATGTTGGTAGTGGTAAAACTATAGTAGCTGCTATAGTTGCATATTATGTTTATAAGAAGTTTGGATGACAATCTGTTTTTTTAGCTCCATTAGAAGTTTTAGCAAACCAACATTATAAAACACTTGCAAAACTTTTATTGCCTTTATGATTACGTATTGAATTGTTAAAATGATCTTTGACTAAAGATCAAAAAGAAAAAATAAAATTTGATTTAAAGCAGTGAAAAATAAATGTTTTAGTATGAACTCATGCTGTTTTACAAGATAATGTAGATTTTAATAATTTGAAATTTGTTATAATAGATGAACAACATAAATTTGGTGTAAGACAGAGAGCTGTTTTTAATAAATTTAATAATCCTCATATTTTACAAATGAGTGCTACTCCTATACCAAGGTCTATGGCTTTAGCATTTTTTGGTGAGTTTGATGTTAGTGTAATAGATGAAATGCCAAAGTGAAGAAAAGAAATTTATACAAAAATAATTTCTGAGGATGAATATATAAAATTAAAACAATGGATTATCACTAGGATTATGCAAAAACAAAAGGTTTTTATAGTTACTCCTCTTATAGAAGAATCTGAAAAGATGGAAGAATTAAAAGCAGCTACAGTGGAATTTGAAAATGTTAAACAATTATTTCCTGAAATAAAAGATAGGATTGGATTGTTACATGGTAGAATGAAATCTTCACAAAAAGATCAGGTAATGAAAGATTTTCAATGAGATAAATATGATATACTGGTTTCTACTACTGTTATTGAAGTTTGAGTTGATGTTCCAGAAGCGACTGTTATGGTTATAAAAAATTCTGAGAGATTTGGTCTTTCGCAGCTTCATCAACTTAGATGAAGAATATGAAGAAATGAATTACAAGCATATTGTTTTTTAGAAACCAAAAAAAAGTCCTGAGATACTTACAAGAGATTAAAAGCTATGGAAGACACAAATGATTGATTTAAATTGGCAGAACTAGACCTACAAAGTCGTGGTGCTGGTGAGATTTTGTGAACAATGCAATCTGGTGAAGCAGATATTCCACTAGAGATTTTGAGTGATATTAGATTTGTAGAAGAAGTTAGACAATGAGCAGAATGGTTGTTGGAAAAATATCCTTGATTAGAATGATTGTGATGACTTAAGAATCAATTGGATGAAAGGGTTGGAAAATTGTTGGTATAGTTTTAAATTGTAGTCATGTAGGTTGGTTTAAACATAGACATATATTGGAGAAATTCATTTGGATGAGTTATTTTTTGTAATTTTTTATCATCCAATCATTGTACTATTAGTTCAACACAATTGAAGTAATCATCAAATTGTCATGTTTTATTTTTCTTTAATCATCATATGTGAGATGATCATGGGCTATCTTTTCATCTTATTCATCATCATATGGCAGCATTTAGATCGTATTTTTTTCAGATTTGTTTGTTACTGAAAGCTTCAATTTTATCTTTAATATCTTGTTGTGGACTAAGTATCAATGCATCATATGATTTTACTTTAGATTTTTTTAAATATCTTTTTAATTCTACTTCCTCTACTCACATTCATTTTTCTAGTCCAGCAGTGGATCAACTCATAGTAGCGTGTCTAATTTTTATTGGATCTGTGTTTGTGATGATAGCACTATGTGTAAAGTCTGTTTCATATTCTTTTCAGTAAGCTTTTAATATTTTTGTACCATGATCTGCTTTGTCTACTTTTTTATTTAGAAGTATCACATCTCAGACTTCTATATTTTCTTTTAGTTGTTCTTTTTTATCTTCCACTCATCAGTTTTCTAGGATTTTGTTTTTTGCTTGGCTTAATAAATATGTAAATTTCAAATCTTTTTTTATGTCTCAAGTATTGTTTATTTTTTCTTCTAATGTGTCTATAATATTTTGGATTTCATCATTATTTTTATTGTTTAGATCTATGTCTAAGTTATCATATTCATCGAATCATGTTTCATTATCTACTTTAAAAAATCTTCAAATGATATTGAAAATTTCTTGAACTGCTTTTCATCGTTTTCATGATTCTATATAATCTCTTAATTCTGGTTCTTTTTCGGGGTCAAAATTTTTACTTTTTTCAATTTCTTGTATTTTTTCTTGTATTGTAGGATCAAGTTCTATGCTTAATTTTAATTTTTTTAATTCTTGTTTTATTTCTACCTCATTTTGTAATATGTTTAGGTCGATTTCTTTTTCTTTTATTTCAGTTTCAATTTCTTGTTCTATTTTTTCATCATCCAGATTTATTAGATTATCTATTATTGTTGGATTTTCAGATAGTCGTGTATCAAAAATAGTTTCTGCTTTTGTTTTTCGATTATTAGTAGAAAAATCAATTTCTTTTAATTCATCTTTTTTGTCAGAACTTAAAAATTTATTAAATAATCATTCTAATTGATTGTTTACTTTTTTTTCGATATCATCATTTTTGATATTTATATCTTTTATTAAGTCTATTTTGTTTTTTTGTTCTGGCATTTTTTTATATTACTAAAAATAATATAATTATATGTAATTATACTTGAATTAAGTTTTTTTTGCAAATTTATTTCTCTAAAATTAGTACTCTAGCTGCTCATTTTCTTACGTCTATTCTATTTCGATCATGAATATTTTC
>DATFJH010000124.1:0-2334 GCA_035269265.1 Candidatus Absconditabacterales bacterium | reverse complement strand
ATATCTAGATTTATTTCAAGTTCTCAAAGAGATATATCTGCAGATTCTTCTACACCTCACATTCACATATCTGCTGCATATGTATTTTTGTACATAGGAGTTGGATATCTTGTGTTTTGGTTTTCAGATATAGATATAGGTTTTACTAATTTTACTCATGCTACATTTGCCAATTCTTCAGCCTTTTGTTTTGCTTTTTCCATAGCTAATTTTCTAGCTTCTGTATAGTAAGGTGTTTTGTCTTCTATATCATATCCAATATTATTTACTACAACTCATCAAATTTTTGAAACAGCATCTATCATTTTTCATCATACTCAATCATTTTCTAAGTTTGCATTTTTTATTGTGATTTCCAATGAGTGTCTAGCTCTGTATCAAAGTAATTTTCTTCATTCTTCTCTGTAGTCGTATTCTGGATATACATTTATATTTTTGGTTTGCACATCTGAATCTTTTATGTCATATTCTTTGATAATTTCTTTTATTTGATTTGTTTTTTTGTTTACTTCTGTTTGTGCTTGTTCTGTAGTTTCTTTTGTTTCTTCTACTGTTATGTTTAATGTTAACATATCTGGTGTGGCAAACACTTTACCATCTCATGCAACCGAAATAGTGTTTGTGACTAAATTGTTTGGTAGTTGATTGTTTGATGCATCTTTGATATAAAAATCTGTCTTTGTAATAAAAAAACTTGCAACAAGAATTGTAACACAAATAATTGCTAATTGAATAATTTTTTCTTTGTTCATTTTTTTGTTTTTAAAATTTAAATCTTGTCTAATAAAAAATTAATTTTTTATTCCCCTATGGGCCGTTATCCGCTTTGCTACAGCGGGACTGTAAAGACTACATCCCGAAATGTATCGGATTTTGGTCTTTTACTTGCAAAGTTTATAGTTTTAAATATTATAAAATCAACCTTTATAATTAATTACTGTATTATGAAAGATAAACTAATATTACTTATGTGAGTTTCTGGAAGTGGTAAAACTACACTTCTTACTGAGCTTTTGCAGACTCATTCTCAATTAATATTAGTACCTTCATATACAACAAGACCAATGAGGTCAAATGAAAAAAATGGTAGAAAATATTGGCATATTTCTAAGGATGATTTTCAAAGATCTATTGATTGATGAGAATTTTTGGAATATGCATTAGTTCATCAAAAGTATTATTATTGAACTAAAATATCAGAGATAAAAAAGGCTTTTGATAAGTGACTTATCCCTATCACAGAATTAGATATGAATGGTTTGGAAGAGATTAGAAAAGATAATAAATGAATTGAATATGTTTCTATATTTTTGGATTTACCAGACGATGTAATGGTAGAAAGAATTAAAATGAGATGATGAATATATCAAGAGGAGATAAATAGAAGATTGTTTTCAGCTCAAAAAGAAAGAAAATTGGCCAAAAAATATTGTGATTATGTTTTAAATACAGATAATACATTGTTACAAAATATAAAAAATATAAATAAATTAGTTAAAAAAATATTAAATGGAAAATAAACTTACTCCAGAGCAAGAAAAAAAAATTAAAAAATCACAAAATATAATATTGATTGTGTTGGTGATTTTTGTTTTGTTGAATATTTGAATTTTTATGTGGTTTCTGATGAGCCAAAGACCCAATTAGCACTATTTTTATCCCCCTATATTCCCCCTTAAATAAGGGGGACATACTTTATTTTAATATTTTTTTTATGTTTTCCCAAGAAAGTTCTTCGAGTCTCTTTTTCTTTAAGTCTTCTGGGATAGGGAAGGTATTCTTTTGTTGTTTTTGTAGTATTTTGTTTATAGCTCAAAGTGTTTTTCTGCTAAATTGAGAATATAAATCTAAAAATTCAAATAGTTTATCAAAATTTAGATCTATTGCTTTTTCTTTTTTTTGAAATTGTACTAGACAGCTTTTCACCTTAGGTGCAGGTTTGAAACACTTTGCTCATACGGTTTTTTTGTATTCAATATTGTAAGTATGGTTGAGTAGTCGTCGTAGAAATGATTTTTTGTGTTTAGAAATCTCCCCTGACCCCTCTTTCTGTCAAAGAGGGGAATTATTTGTCTTGATTTTTTGTCCAACCTCTTCTTGTATCATAAACAATCATCCAAAATATTTTTGTTCTCAGTTTCCAAAAAACTTTCTAAATATTGGTGAGGTAATATAGTAGGGTAAGTTTCAAACTACTAGAGTTTTTTTTGGATCTATGTTTCTTTTTTCAAGTTCTTTTTCTATGTTTGATTTGAGCACATCCACAAAAATTATTTGTTCTTTGTCTAAAATTCATTCAAGATGATCTTTCATGGTTTCATCTTTTTCTATTAC
>DATFJH010000123.1:0-20307 GCA_035269265.1 Candidatus Absconditabacterales bacterium | reverse complement strand
GTCAATGATGAATTATTAGATCAGAATTTAAAAAGATATGGAATACTTTGACAATAAGGGATAAAGACAAGTTTGATGAGATATTTAATAAGCAAAAAAAGAAATTTATTGATGATTTATTTGGCAATATGTTAGGTAAGTTGACCGTAAGAGATGAAAAAATAAAAGAATCAATAAGCAGAAGAATTGATTACTATCAAAAAGCCTACAAAAGAAAAATGATAACAGTTTAGATATTGTCTCCCTTCCTGAAGGGAGAGGTTCACGAAGTGAAGAGGGATTTAAATCCTCAGTCGCTTTGCGACAGCTCCTTTATGAAAGGAGCACAGAAATAAAAAATTTACATTACAACATTATAAAAAATGAAAACACTAAAAGAGACAGTAGATTATATCCACAACTACATGACTGAATATGATAATTCAGCAGAAGTCATAGAAAAAGATGTGTTGTATGATATGATGGAGGAAGAATTGCTGGATACAGTACAAGATGTTTTGACAGAAGAAGACTTAAAAGCATGGGTCAATAGCAAAGATGATACTTATTTGGACAAAATACTAAATGAAAGATTGGAAAATTATCCTGGTCTTTTGGAGGATATCAAAAATGATATTTTGAATGAGTATGTGAGTTGAGACGCTGATTCCGATTAATCGGAACAACGTCGAAACAATACCGGCGATTTGACTCTGGCCTATCGGAGGAACACAGTCGGTATGAGTTGAGAGTAGTTTATTTGTAATTTAAGATCATGGTTGATTATACATCTACATTACAGAAATTAAGGGATATTGATTGAAAGATCAATAATATTAATAATTTAGATGAATTAAATAATGTAATATCTAGAAGGGTTTCAGATCTTTATTCTGTGCTTTCTAGTAATAATTTTTTTATAAATCAAGATGTTAGTAGAGAAATAGATAATATTGAGTCTAGGTTGAATATATGATGAACATTAATTACAGAAGCTCAATGAGAAATTGCTCGTTTAGTTGCTGAAAGAGCTGCTCTTCCAGCCTGAGCTACATCTAATACAAGGAGGTCTGAAATTTGAAGAGAAATATGAAAACTTCTTCGTGTAACATGATGAACAGAAGCTACACCATGAAACTGATCTACAACTAGGATACAAGATAGGCACAACGATTACAACAATATAAAAGTTGCTAAAGACAGTTTCAATATAAACAATACGTTAGCTGATCACAGCCATACTTTATGAGTAGCTAGTACATATGCCAATTTAAATTGAGTAGGAAAATTTGGATGTACACCAGTAAATTGATTCCATTTTTTTGATGAGAATTGAAATAGAATTAATGCATCTTCATGAAAATATAAATTTAAAATGAAATTAGATGATTGAACCGAATGAGATGTACAGGTGGAGGGTATATCTATAGTTGGTAATGATATACAAATAACAAATAATTTAAAATTTACACCATCAAATATTGATTATTCTAAACCACTAGAAATTACCATATGATGAGTATATGAAAATGTTGGTTGAACTTGAATTAATGTTATTCACACCAAAAATTTAAAAATAAATATAGATAATCCAGAATTTTTAGATACAGAAGCTCTTCGTGATACAGAATTTGATAATTATAACAATTCCTGATCATGAAATAGAATATCTAATCATTTGTCTACTAGACATAGATCAGATATACACAAACTAGAAAGAGAGGCATTAGAGCGTGCTATGAAAAATTGAGATGGTCCTAAATATAATCAATTATCTGATGATCAAAAAGAACAATTATATCAAAATATTAGAGCACTACCACATCCTTCACTGGGATGAAATTTCTTTGATGCATTAAATGCTTCTATGCATTTAGATCAGTATGACTATTTCAAAGCTCGATTTGTAGCAGAAGATAAAGATCGAAACAAATGAGACACTATCTCATCAAAAAGAAAATATAATGATTTCATACATAATAATTTAGAATCTAAAAGCGAAGAATACATAAATACGTCATTGGATGCTGCACTTACTAAGTCTCTACCTATAAATAGGTTTTTGAAGTGAGAGTTAACTAACTTTTTAGATAGGATAAGTAGAAATAAACAAGATACTAATGTGCATAAAAGAATAGATTCTGACTTGGAACATGATGATCATAAAATGAAAAAATGACCACGATCTTTATTATATCCAAGAGATAAAAATTATATGAGATTTTTTTCAAATAAAACAATAAAAGTAGAAAATCAAGAAGTTAACATAAAAACAAACACATCACCAGAAGATTTAAACAATCTCGAAACAGTAAAATATAATTTACAATTGGATGTTAGTTGAAAAAACAGATTAAAAGCTATTATAAATATTGATTGAGAAAAAAAACCTGTGGTATTGAAAGCATGAAATCCAGCATCTTTGGTTAGAAGGATAATGAAAAATACAAATATTGCTTATGGTAAGGTAAGGGCACACCTAGGTTTTAATATATATAAATCTATGATACAAATGGCGAAAGATAGTGATATTAGTTTAAAATATCGTGATTCTTGAAACCATATAAATGAATTAGATATAGATGAAAATTGAAATATTGCATTATATGATATAGATGATTGGACAAATCGCTGAACAACAAACAGAAGGTTAAATAACGTTGTGTTTGATCAACAAATGTTTGAAAACACAAACGATTTTGATCAACCTTGATATAATTGAGGTTTAAGACAGTGAATTGATGAATTATCATATCATTTTAATTCTGCTATGAATGTTGTTCATGATCAATATAGAGACTGAATAAAAAAGAGATTTTTATGATTAATAAACTCTCCTAGTAGTTTTAGACTGCCTAGTTCTGTGCGACTTAGTCCATTAAAAAAACTTCTTAATGCACGTACAAACACAAATTTTGATTTTGACACTACAATTCAAGCTTGATGAAAAGATATAAATGTTTCATTCAAAAAGAACAAGTACACCATAAATATGTATTGACTTAAAAAGCCTATATCAAGTAGAGATTTAGGTAAGTTACTTAGAAAAAGACAATGAAGAAGTAGGGTTTTTGATGGTATAGAAAGAGACATAGCAGAATGAATTTATGTAGCCAAAATGGAACAACTTAGGACAAATTCTAAGATAGCTCGTAGTAGTTTTGGAGTAATGGATGATATAACACAAAATATGTATGTATTGGATGATGACTGAAATTTTTGAGTAATTTCTGCTGAAAAGTTGGATACAGAATGAAATCCTATGCAGAGAAAAATAATAAGATGATTTTGAGTTTTGAGTAAAGACAGACTTTCTGATATTTGATATGAAATCTTAGACGAAAAAGAAACAAAAGAACTAATGAAAAATCCATTTTTAATGCAAAGATTTGTTAAGGCTATGAACTCTAGAATGTGATTTTGAGAGTCTATCAGAGCTTTGTTTAATAAATAATAATTATTTACTATATATCGAAGGCACTATCTAAAGATGGTGTTTTTTTGATATAAAAAAGTCTCTCTTTTTTTGACAGATCGGAGTTTTTTGATTATAATTAAGGTATAAATTTTAATTTGTATTTTAATTGTATAAGTTTTTCAAATGTCTAGCAACAAATTTCAAATCCTTTCAAATCAGGAAAATATTAGATCTTCTTCTAATAATATTTCTTGAGCCGAATTTATTAAAAAAGCCAAAGAAGAGCTTTTTGAATCCCTTAGCAAAACAGATGATATTGCTAATAGGAATAATTTATCTAAAAAACTTTCTGAAAAAATTTGAGATGAATGATATCCTAAATGATATGTTATATTTTGAGGGAAAAGAGTCAGAGTTGATTGAAAAAAGTTCCAATCTTTTAAAGATTTGTATGATGAAGTGAATAAAGAACAAGACGAATCTATAAAAAATAAGAAATTGGATGATCTAAATCGTGATTTTGCAGAAAGACTTATATTAGATTCTGGTAGTATGATAGAATTTGGTTATGATGATAATTTTGAAGGAGGATTATCAGCAGAACAAGAAGCTAAAAAGACATTTGAAAAATTAAATAAATTAGATGACTACAAGGATAAAATAGAGCGAGCAAAAAAAATACTTGGAGATGAAACACATTTTGTAGTAAAACGAACTGAAGAACAAATAAAAATATTTAAAGCTATGGAAAGGGTAGCTAATGAAGAGTGAGTAGATATTTCTAATGATGAAGAAATAGAGGAAAAGATAAAAGAAAATAATGAAAATATCCAAAAAATGGAAACATTTGACCCCAATAATGAGTGGGGAAGTGAATATAGAGAAGGTAAAGACAAAAAAATATCTGAATTAAAAGAAAAATTAGAAAATGCTGAAGAAAAAAATGAAGAATTAACAAAAAAAGCTAAAGAATTAGAAAAAAAATTATTAGAAAATAAAAATTTGAACAAAGAATCTAAAATAGAATCTTTGGAAAAGGTAAATTTGGAAAAATTGGTTAATAGAGATAATTTGGCTGATGCTATATATAAGATTAGAGTTGATAGAGAATACCCATTAGGATCGATCGAGATTAGATCATGAGTATTTTTAGACATAAGCAAGGAGCCATATTACAATAAATACAAGGAAAAATATATAGAAGCTAAAGATAATGACGCTAGATTGAAGGATTTGGATACAGAATTTGCAGAGCATATTATTTTAGGTAATCCTAAAATGACACCAAAATACAAACAATATTATATTCAAATAAATAATGATAATTCAGAAAAAACAGAAGAAGAGTTGATTCAAGAGTCTTTGAAATGTAGAGATTCTTTGATAAATCAATGATATAATGTTGAATATGTAGTACACGAAGAAAAGTCAGAAATAAATATTAAGGAAAAAGAAAGAAAAGAAAGAGAACTCCAAGAAATGCTTGAGGAAGAAAAAAGACAGCTTAGAAAAATAGAAGAACTAGAATCTGAGTTAGATTCAAAAAGATTGCATGTAGATGAAAAAGATAGAGTAGCTAAACAAGAAGAATTAAGAAAATTAAAGCTTAAGTTAGATTGACTACAAAGAGAGGTTTCTGTGTTGTTAAAAGAGATTGAAGAACTTACAAAACCATGAAAAAGACATCATATTATTAGACAAAAGAAACAAAAAGAATTACTTCCACACGAAGAAGAGGAACCAATACCATACACTAAAACATTGGAGATGAATTCTGTTATATCAGACATGTGAACTGATGTACATAGAGAAAAGGTTTCTTTAAATGTTGAGGAAGAGTTAAGGGATGAATACAAAAGTACAGCATGGTTTAATATACCAAAAAGAGCATACTTATTTTTATCTAGATGAGCCAAAAGAAAAAGAAGAATTAAAAGAGAGATGAATGCTATATGAAGAGATTCATTTACATGAGATGCAACTATAAATTCTAAATTTTCTGATGCAGCAGATCGTCATCAATTAGAATTAAAAAATAATTTAGATGCTGTTGCTAAGGCAAATACAGTTGCCTTTCAAAATCCACAAGTAAATGCGTTGTGTGAACAATATCTACAATGAACTATTAATGATGCTAGGTTTGAGACAGACTTTAATGCGATTATTGCTGCAGATGCAATTATTCAATCTGCTTTAGATGGTCAAGATATAACACATACTGGTACAAACATTTTGCTTAAATTGCAGCAACAAAGAGCTAAGATGCAACTGAACAAAGATGTGGAAAATGATTTTAACAATTATATTTCTACTTGAAGCCAAGTTCATCTTACAAATATAAATAGACACATAGAGAATTATATTAAAACATATCAAACAAATCCTGATTTTATGAAAGATTATGAAGATTTTATAAATGCTGTTCCATGAGCGAGAAACAGATTACAACTATTCTTGAGACACCAATGAGCTGTTATGAAAATGCAAACACAAAATGTTAGAATGAATATAGATGTTCTTGTTAAAGGAAAATCTGCTTATCAAATAGATAATAAAGATCGTCAAAAGAACTGGAAATATAAAGTTGGAAATTTCTTAGATAAGCTTCCACGATGGGTGCAAACAGCATGATTTATAGGTGTTTCTGTAGGTACATGATTACTTACTTGATGATTGTGAACAGTTGCTGCTGCGGCAATTACAACCTGAGTAACGGCATCTTCTGTATGAGGGGTTAATGCAATAAAAAAGTATGCTCATCATACAAAAGAACAAAATACACATGAAAAAAATGTGGTAACAGATTATAGAAATGAGCAAAAGAAGATAGCCGAATGGCAAAATCAAGCATTGAATGGAAAGCGACACCAACGAAAAACATATAAAGCAAAAAGACAACTAGCATTATATGATCAAACAACACAAGAAAATATAAATGTCACACATACAATTACTGATTCTATTCTTGATTTATCTTCAAAAGTTTGAAGTTTAACTCCAAAAGAAGACAATTATATGAAGAAAAATCTAATTGAGGGGTGGACTCGTCTTAAGTATTATAGAGATAGATGACACAATTTCTTAGCTTCAAACGAAAATGATAAGGTAGAAAAAGATTTTAAAGAACTAGAAAAATCACTAATATTGTGACTTTGAAAAGTGTGATTGACAAATTTATCTGATATAGAGACTATAAGTGCTACAGATGATTTGTGAAGTAATATTACATATGATACTATCAAAAAAGATTTAAGAAATAGTTATGATAAATCTTTAGTTCAATTTAAAAGAGAAAGAAGAAATCTTGCGTTAAAATATGGTATATGAACAGCGGCATTATCTGCGGGTATGTCAGTTGGTATGCAATATGTAATGTGAACTTGAATATTTTCTGGTAAGTGAACCCCAGAGGTTCCATGATCTACATTTACAGATAATACAACCGAAAATTTTGATTTATGAAAACATGATTTATTGGATGTTTGAACAAAAAATGACATTTATGATACATGATTAGATGTCTTTAGTAATCCTAAATTTAATTGAAATGAGATAAATATTGAATTTGGTGCATGAACTGATGCAACACCAGTTGTATCTTGAAACCTTACAGAATTAGCTTATACTACAAAAGTAAGTGATGTTATTTCAAACATTAAGGCAATGGATTTAAGTCCTACCCAAAAAACAAATTTTATTGATTTTATAAACTCAGATTCATTCCATCTTAATAGTGGTACGCAAGTAAATGACAATTTACACGGTATGAGATGTTTAGAGTTTTTAGAACAAACAGCAAAATCTTTATCTGATTCTGGAAATACATGAGCAGAGATTAACCTTAGTTATAATCCTGATTTAAATGTAAGTCCAGAAGATTGGTATGACGCTACAGAAAGAGTTGTTAATGCAAATTATAATGTTGAGATTCCACCAACTGAATGACCTGGCCCAAGCGGTCGATGAACTTATCTACAAGCACCATTATTTTTTAATACATTTAAGGACAAGAAGGTAAAAAAAGATAAAGACAATAAAGACAAAGAAAATGGAGTTGTTAAATGAAATAAAGATAATCAAAAAAATAAAGGTGAGTTACATAAAGAAGATTGAAAAGCACATCGTATACCAAAAAAAAGTAACTTTAAAAGAAGAAGAAAATAAATATAAGAATGTATAATAAATTTTATTGATTAAAAACAAAAAATGGCAAAATTATTTCAAGATCAATTTTTAGAGGAGCTAATCTTAAAGGCTTGATTTAAGGAGGAAGATATAGATCTGATAAAAGATGATTTAAAACCAATATTACAAGAGAGAGTTATGATATATGTTTATAAGGCTATTACTGAAGAGCAATCAACAGTGGTTTGAAATTTATTGGGTCAATCTAAATTTGAAGAGTTAAATGAATATTTAGAATCTGTAATACCTAATTTTGAAGATTTTCAAATGGAAATTTATTCTCAATTTGAGGATGAATACTTAGAAAACATGAAAGAATAAACAAAATAAATATTATTGTTTATAGAATATCCAGTCGTTTATCGGCTGGATTTTTTTATACAAATAACTATACTTCAGATTATCAATTTTCAATTATCAATCATCAATTAAAATGATTTACAATCCATACGATCACTACTTCAACAAAGCTAAACAGCAATGATACAAGGCTCGTAGTGCTTTCAAGCTAGAAGAGATTCAAAACAAATTCAAATTGATAGACAAAAACACAAAAACTGTTTTGGATATATGATGTGCTCCAGGTAGCTGGATGCAATATACTTCTGGCCTACTCACAACTATGAAAGTTAAAGATTTTCAAATAATATGATTTGATATCAAGGAAAGTACTGTAAACCTTCCCAATGTTCACACCTATATACAAGATGTCACTAATGTAGAAAAAATAGATGAAATCTTAAAATCGCATAATATAGTCCCCCTTGGTGAGGGGGAATCAGGGGGTTGATGAATAGATTTTATCCAGTCTGATATGGCTCCAGATACTATTTGAAACAAGTCTATTGATGCTATGCGTTCAATTTGATTACTCGAAGATACATTACGAATATACAAAAAATATCTTAAACCAAATTGAAGATTTGCTATCAAAATATTTATGTGACCAGGGTTTGAAGAATTTGTAGCAGAACTAAAAAGGGAATTTTGAGCTAAAAAGATTAAGATATTTAAACCAAAATCTTGTCGTAGTATATCAAAGGAAACTTACATTGTTAAAATATAAAAATTTTGTCTGTCATCTCGAGTGAATTCGGTAGAATTGCCGAAGTAGTCGAGAGATCTAACTTATTTTGTTCTATATAGATTTCTCCACAGAGCCTGTAGTGAGCAAGGTCGAATTGAGTCGAAACGACATAGTAACAATTCTTTCAATTCTTCTTTATTTTCTTTCTCGAAAAACTATATTTTTTTCGTTTATATAAAAAATATTAATTATGAAAATATGAATAGTCTGACTACCAAATGTTTGAAAATCCACATTATTCAATGCTTTGACCAACTCTTATTCTGCACCTGCAGAAAATTTTCCATTTTGTACCATAGAACCAAATGTGGGAATAGTTGATGTCAAGGATCCTAGAGTAGAAAACCTTTCAGAAATATCAAAATCAAAAAAAACAATATATGCAAATATAGAGTTTGTAGATATTGCTGGTTTAGTTCGTGGAGCTTGAAAATGAGAATGACTTGGAAATAAATTTCTTTCTCACATACGTGAAGTTGATACCGTTGTACAAGTACTTCGTTATTTCAAAGATACAGATGTAGTACATGTAGAGTGAGAAGTAGATCCAATAAGGGACATTGAAATAATAAATACAGAACTGATTTTTTCAGATTTAGAAAAAATAGAAAGAATATTGCCCTCCTTGCAAAAAAGAGCTCAATCTACTTGAGATAAAGAAGTAAAACAAGAGGTTCTTATTTTAGAAAAAATAAAAAAATCTTTAGAAGAAAATAAATTAGCAAACCATATTATCAATGATTTGTCTTCGTCAGATATTAAAATGATAAAATCATATGGATTTCTTACAATAAAGCCTTTTGTTTATGCAATAAATATTGGTCAAGACGACATACCAAATAAAGAAAAAATACAAAAAGAGCTTCAAGAAAAAATAGATGCTCCGATAGTTTTAGTATGTGCAAAAATAGAATCCGAGATGATGGGTATGTCTAAAGAAGAAAAGCTAGATTTTGTTTCTGAATTGTTAGAAATTGATGATGTAAATCATATACCCACTTTAGATGATTTAATTTGATTGGCTTTTGATACTGTTTGATTGATGTATTATTTTACCACATGAGAAAAAGAAACAAAAGCTTGGACAGTCAAAAAAGATTCTACAGCACCACAAGCAGCATGAGCCATACATACAGATTTTGAGAAGTGATTTATTAAGGCAGAAATAACAAAATATCAAGATTTTATAGATGCATGAGGTCGATCGAAAGCAAAAGAAAAATGAAAGGTGAGACTCGAATGAAAAGATTATATAGTACAGGATTGAGATATAATAATATTTAAATTTAATGTTTAGTTAGCCTAAAGGTATTAATTATTTATATTTGATTATTTTTAACAAGATATTTAACTTTATAATTTTAAAAGTATTTTCTTTAAAATTGCTTGACATTATATTTCTAATTCTTATATATATTGTATTAACTGTGAAAACAAAACTTTTACAAATTTAAATGTTAAAAGAATGAATTTCCACGTAAAAATGGACGATAAAAAAATCAAAGTAGATATAGAGTCTACAAATCTTAAGGACATTTTGATATACTGTAAACCAAAAGAAAGATTAGTTCTTATGAAGAAGTTTTGATTAAATTGAGAAAAATGAATACCTCTTCAAAGAATTGGTAAAGAATATAATCTCACTAGAGAAAGAATAAGACAAATTGAGACTCAAGCTTTAATGAGATTTAGAAGACTTATTGTTTGAAATCAAACATATATGGAAGTTTTGCAAGAAGCTAAAAAAACATTAGATTCTCATTGAGGTTTTTTGGTTGAAGATACATTGATATCAAAACTTGTAAATAAAAATATGTTTAAATTTACAAGACAAGAACTTAAATTAATATTGGTATCAGACTTTGATGTTTCTTTTTTGAAAAGAAACAAATATATAAATAAATCGTTCTATTTAGAACCACTATATGAAGATATGTTAACCAAAATGGTTTTGTTTATACAAGATCATTTCACAAAGAGAAATAAGAGTCAGGACTTATACGAATTTGTATGATTATTAAAAGAAGATTTTGCAAAAGATTTTAAAGAAATATGATATTTAAAGAATGATTTATTTTATATAAATTTCTTTGAATCTATTAGAGACATATCAGTATTTGATTGAAAAATTGGATTACCAACATTTGAAGATGTAAATCCTAAAACTATAAAATTAAAAATTCTTTATACAATGAGAAGAATAAACAAACCTATTCATTATCAAGAATTACCATCGAAAATAGTAGAATGGTTCCCAAATAAGTCGGTAAAACTAAATACTGTTCACAATGAATTAGTAAAAAATAATGACATTTTTGTAAATTTAGGACTTTGAATATATGGACTTAAAGAGCGATGATATAAATGATGACAAGTAAAAGATATATTAGTAAGAATCTTTGAAAAACATGAAAGACCAATGAATGTAAAAGAATTATGTAAAGAAATGTTAAAAGAAAAAATGGTAAGTCCAAATACAGTTATGTTAAATTTACAAAAATATAAAGATATGTTTAGTAGAGTGGAAAAATGAGTTTATGAATTAAAGAAATAAAAAACTTGTTTTTATACCAATAAATATAATAAGTAAGTAATAATATAAAATACAGCCCTAGTTCTGCAAGTAGCAGATCTAAAAAAATCACAGACCGGAAAGCCTGTGATTTTTTATTATATTTTTTACTTTATTTATTTTTCTATTTCTTTTATTTCTTTTCACAAAAAATACGCAATTGCTATTCTAATTATTACTATCATTCAAAGTGCATACAATTGTTGTATTTCTGTACTCATTATAGAGTGTATTATATCAGCTATAATAATAAAATCTAAACCAAGTAATATATAAACTCATAACAATACTCTAATTTTATTTTGATGATTGTGTGAATTTAATTTTTTTATAAAAAAGCTTTTTATAAATTTAAATGCAGCTTTTACAAAACCGATTATTATTACTAGTATTCATGATATGTATATAATCGTGGTTATTATTTTCAAAATATTTTCTGCATAATTCCAAAACAAACTTAATCAATGATTTAACATTTTTTTTTATTATAATAATAAATTTAGTCCAAATTAATATTAATTACTTCACATTCCCCAGATTTTACATCATCTTTTATCTTTTTATATTTTATTCAATATTCCATTTTTCCATCTTTATATTTTACGGTTACTTTGTCATTTGGCCTAATTTTTGTATTTTTGTTTACTTCCAAAATTTTTCATTCTTCATTCTTCATCTTTCATTTATTTTCATCATTTATTTCAAATACTTCAAAACCATCTTCATCTTCGAAAATCATTTCTCTTTTATCTTTTACCTTAGCCTTATTTTTGTTTTGTTCTGATTCAGCCAATTTTACCATTTCTTTTAAATTTCCACTTACTTTAGATAGTTTTGATAAAAATTCTTTATCTCATGTTTTTTGCTTTTCTATGATGAGTTTTGCCGCTTCGTCTTGTTGCTTAATTGACTCAAAATCAATATTTAATATGTAAGAAGTAGAATCATGCTTGAAATTATAGATTAAGCTTTGAAACTTTTCAAAAGATTCTTTTTTGTAAACAACCAATGGATCTTGTTGTGCATATCACATAAATCCAACCTTATCTCTCAAATATTGCATATCATCAATATGTTTCACCCAAAGAGAATCTATATGGTGAAGCAATACATCTTTAAATATTTGATATAATCTTTCATCATTGATTTTTTTGAATCAATTTTCTATATGTTTGGTTAATGTGTTTATTATTTCAGTTTTTAATTCATCTAATTCAAGTCATTCCCACTTGTTTGCTGTTTTTTTATCTAATTTTATATTAAATTCTTTTACAAAAGTTTCTAAGAATTGAATATTATTTTGTTTAAGACGCTTTGTTTCTAGTATTTTGGTTTCAATTATCATAGAAATATTGTTTATAAGGTCTTCTTTTGTTTCTTTCACAAACAATTTCTTTTGTTCTTCATCTAATTCACTACCAAGTATTTGATCTCTTTTTTTGTATATTCTTTGTCTTTGTTTGTCTATTACGGTATCATAATCAAACAAATGTTTTCTTATACCAAAATGCCGAGCTTCTAATTGTTTTTGAGCTCTTTCTATTGAGCTAGTAAATTGTTTTTGAGTCAGTTCTAAGTTTTCTAAATCTTCCTTTTTCATCAACATAGATGCCATACCCATAATTTTTTCTCATCACATTTTTCTCATTATAAGATCATCTAATGCCACGTAGAAAACTGACTTACCAGGATCTCATTGTCTTCAAGATCTACCTCTTAATTGATTATCAATTCTTCTTGAATCATGTTTTTCTGTACCCAAAACAAACAATCAATATTGTAAATTTTTTGTGATTGTAGGTACATTAATTCATTCTATATTTTTAAAATATATTCTAGCAAACACTTCTGTGTTCTTTTTCCTATCTTGGTAGAATTTTACAGTAAATTTCATTTTGTCTAATTCTACTCGTCACTTTTCGGCTCTTCTTATTGTTTCCTCATTTAATTTAAATTCTTTTTCTAATGCGTCCATAGTCAATTCAAATTCTTTATCAGAATATATTTTAAATTCTATATTCCAATTTCATATATTTTTCTTTATTCGTTTTATATAATTTTGAGAAAGTTTTTCGTTTAGTCAGTCTTCTAGTTTAATATCTGTACCTCTTCATGCCATATTTGTGGCTACTACCACAGATTTAAACTTACCTCAATTTCACACAATATTAGCTTCTTGTTCATGAAATTTAGCATTTAAAACATAGTGGTTTATACCATCTTTGTCTAATATTTTACTAAGATATTCACTAGTAGCAATATTTGATGTACCAATCAACATTGGTTGTCCTATTTCATGATAGAATTTTATATCTTCTTTTACAAACTTCCATTTTGCATTTTGATTAAAATATACCTTATCATGTCGGTCTACTCTTATTATTGGTTTGTTTGTAGGAACTTCTAAAGTATCTAGATCATAAATTTTATTAAATTCTTCTCATTCAGTAATAGCAGTACCAGTCATACCAGCCAATTTTTCAAATTGTTTGAAAAAATTTTGATATGTAATAGTTGCCATTGTTTGAGATTCCCTTTTGATTTCTACACCTTCTTTTGCTTCTATAGCTTGGTGTAGTCATTCACTAAATCTTCTACCTTGCATTGTTCTACCAGTATGTTCATCAACTATCAAAACTTCTCAATCTTTTACAATATATTCCTTATCTTTTTCATATACAGCTCTAGCTCTAAGAGCATTTTCTATGTGATGGATTTCTTCATATCATATGTCTTTATATAAATTTTCTACACCAAGCATTTTTTCTAGCTTATTTATCCCTTCACCACTCAAAGAAACTGTTTTAGTTTTTTCATCTATATAATAATCTCCATCTTCTGTGTTTTTTTTCTTTGCATCTTCATTTAATAATTCATACAACAAACCTTTGCTTACTTTTTTCTTTTCTGTACATGGTTTTAATGTTTGTACTATTTTTGAATAGTGTAAATACTTTTCTGTTGGTTCTTCTCTAGCTTCTGAAATAATTAGAGGAGTTCTAGCTTCGTCTATCAATATAGAATCTATTTCATCTACTATAGCATAATTTAATGGTCTTCGAGTCAAAACTCTTTTTTCTATAGATTTTACTAAATTATCTCTTAAATAATCAAACCCTAATTCACTATTTTCTACATAAGTAATATCTTTTTCATATTCTCATTTTCTATTTTGTATTGGTACTCATTTTACAACACAACCCACACTTAGACCAAGTCGATTGTATAAATGTCACATCCATTCAGCATCACGAGATGCTAGATAGTCATTTACAGTAACTACATGTACTCACTTACCTGAAAGTGCATTTAAATATACTGGCAGGGTTGCAACCAAAGTTTTACCTTCTCATGTTTTCATTTCTGCTATTTTACCTTGATGCAAAATCATTCCTCATATTAATTGTACGTCATAAGGTATCATGTTCCATTCTACTTTATCTCATTTTACTTCGTATTTATTTCCAGACATTCTTTTACAAGCTTGCTTTACAACAGCAAAAGCTTCTGGAAGTATATCTTCTAGTTTTTCTCATTTTTCTTGAATTCTTTTTTTGAATTCTTCAGTTTTTGCTTTTATTTTATCATCAGAAAGTTTGTCATATTTTTCATATAAATGATTTATATCTCTTACTGTCACTTCCAACTTTGCAATTTCTTTGGCAGTATAATCTCCACCGAAAAGTTTTTGAATTCGTTCCAACATTACAATATTTAAATTAATACTAAAAATATTTTCTCAACATTTTCTTATACGAATATACAAAAATAAAGCAAGAAATAAATTTAAAATAAAAAACAAAAAAGCTTATTATATAAGCTTGAATTTTAATATTTCAATTTGCTTTTCTATCAAACATTGTTATATAAAAATATAGTGAATATTTTGTTGTAAATTTAGATATTATATGCTAAAATAAATGAAAAGAATAAAAACAAATGCAATGATATTTGTAGTAGCGGTTTTGTTGTCTGTAGTACTTTTTTATACCACAAAAAATCCAGATTTATTTTCTGCTAGCATTCTTTCTTTACAAGATGCTGAAACAATTAAGGCAAAAAGTCGAGATGTATGATACAAAAATGAATGAAATATATTAGATACTTTTTTGTCAGACAAACTTCAAAATATAAGCAATATAACGTTTTCAATAATATACGATAAAGAAAATATAAATTTGAATTTAGAAAAATTTGATAGTCAAACAGAGTATGAAATATTATCTAGTCAAGAATGATCTTTTGTAGTAAAATTTACAAATTTTTCAGGTATAGATTATGATTATCAAAAAAGTTTGTTTGAACTTCCATTTGATTGAGAAATGCAAAATGTCTTGATCAGTGAGTGAATGGCTAATTTATTTAATTGAGAAAATAAAAATTTATCTATTTGATTGTTAAATAGTGATGATGTAGATTATCATCAAAGTTTTAATTAGAAATCTAAAAAAATGAGAAAGCTTTACCCAAGGTTTTTATTAATATTATTAGTGTTTTTTGCTATATTTTTTTGATTTACATTTGCAGAAGATCCTGATGCTTTTTTAGTACAAGTAGAACCAAGTAGTTTTGGCGTATCTGAATCTGTAGATGTTACTATTAGTGCAGTAAAAAATTGAATGATAGTAAAAGATTATATATGAGATGTTTTTATAGAAGTTGAATGATTGATGCCAGATGATTATGTCGTACCTAGTGATTGACTATATTCTTTTCTTATTCAGGATCAGTGAATAAAACTATTTTCAAAATGATTAGAAATAAAGAAGTCTGGTACATATAATCTAAAAATATCAGATATTATAGATGAGACAATAATGTGAGAGACCACTGTAATTGTTGGTAATGCATGATGAAATTCAAATTTTAAAGATGTTGATATAACGTCTCCAATAGCTGGTAGTACAGAAAGAAGATCTGCAACAAATATTATTTGATCAAGTCCTGATTTACCAAATTCTCCAGTAGAAATATATTTGAATAACGAACCAGCATCTAATTGATACACTGATTCTCAATGAAATTTTAGTATATACATTCAATGATTACAAGAGTGACAAAATCAAATACAAGCTAAAATTACAGATATTAGTGATGTGGTTTTGTGAGAATCAGACGTTATTATATTAAATTATGAATCATTATCTGATGGTGTATTTAATTCAATTGAGATTTTACCATCTAGTAATATCAAGCAATGAGATAAAGTGTCTTTTAATATTTATACTTCAGAAGGAGTAACTTCTGCAGAATTAGAACTTAGCAACAACAAAACTTTTCCTTTAGATAGACTTTCTCCTTGAGTTTTTAATAAGGATGTGGTTTTGTCTTCGCAGGGTAATATAGATGTGTCTATATCTCTTGTAGCAAATGGTAATAGTAAATATTATGAAGATGTGGCAAATATATTTGTTCAGCAAAATGATTCCATCTCAAATGTTAGATTTCATTCTGTATGAGTAGATGGTACATCTGTAAATGTTTCTTGGGATCCTATTTGAGATGCTCCAAAATATAGAATATCTTATGGTACAGATAGAAACAGCTTACAAAAAACTGTAGATGTAAACTCTACACAAGTTTTAGTAGAAAACATACAATCAAATACTGTTTACTATTTTCAGATATTACCACTAGATGACTGACTTCATGCATCATGAGAACCATCTGAGATAGTTGAGTACAATCCAAAAGAAGTTTATTCTTCTTGTGTTGTAAAATGAATTATAGTTACATCAGAAAAAATATGAGATAAATATTATCTCACACGAGATGATGTTGAAAACGTTACAAAATATGAGATATATAAGTCAGATCGAGAGGATATGTCTGATATGAAAAAAGTATGAGAAACTACAGAAACAAGATTTGAATATAATTTTAATAAATATGCAGAAAGTGATCAATATGCATATTATCAAGTTGAGGCAATATGTTCAGATTGATCAACTGTAACAATAGATGAAGCTAAAGAGGTTAAAGTATGACCGATTGAAAATACCCTTTTAGTTATAATTATAGCACTTTTTTTCTATAGTATATATAGACTTTACAAGACAACAGATTAATTAATAATAATGAGTTAAACAACCAATTTACAACTCACAATTAACAATTTCATATATATAAATTATTTAATTAATGAATAAATTCCCTAAAAAATATAATTATCAAAATACAAAATTAACAAAAGAAAATCAAAAAAAAGGAAAATATATTGATTCTACTTTGTTTCCAGGTGATCAAAAATTACATCCTGGTTGTATATTTTCTTTATATTATCAAGATTTATTTAAAGAAATATGCTTGTTACAAAACAAAAATTTTAGTTCAAATATATTTTTTTGACTTTCTTCAAACTTTTATTCTAAGCTAAACAATCCAAATATAAATTTAAAACATCTTGAATCTCAAATTGTTAGTCAATTAAAGCAAAATAAAAAGTTTATAAATAAGCTTTGACTTTGATCAAAAACATGGTGAGATGTTTTTGTATATTCAGAACAATTTAACCGTTATATAAGAAAAGTTTTTGTTGATCTTTATAATAAATGATCTATAGCCCTTAAAAAGGAAACGGTTTATCGAAGTAAAGAATATCAAACAAATTTATTTAAAAATAACATAAATAGTAGTCAGAAAAATCTAACAGAGTATTCGTTAAAATATTTTATAGATTCAAAATGACATGCAGTTACAGTTCCTACAACTAGTTTAGAAACAATATTTGCAGATGTTTGAGTAGCAGTAAATCCACAAGATAAAAGGTATAAAAAATTGATATGACAAAGCGTTATTATACCAATAACAAATAAAATAATACCAATAATTTGAGATGAGAGTGTTGATTCTTTTAAGGGTTCTTGAGTTTTTAGAATCACACCAGGTCATGATCAGTATTGATTAGAACTAGCAAAAAAACATGGTTTACCGACAAATATATATGCTATAGATGTTTATGGTAAGTTTACAAAACACGCGTGAGAGTTTGCATGAAAAACGGTTGAAGATTTTTTTGACAATATAGTAAAATATGTAGATGACATAGGAAATTTAGAGTCTAAAAAAAAGCTTTTAGTAGATCAAAATTTTGATATACGCACATGAGAAAAGTTAGATAGTATATCATTAGATCAACGAAGTATTGGCTACTCGTATTCTTTAGATTATCTTTTACAACAATTCTCAGATCAAAAAATATCTTGTCTACCTTTAGATGCAAAAGAAGAAATAATTTCTTTATTAGAAGACAAAAAGTTTGTTAATATATCCAATAAATCTACAAAATGAGTTTTGATTCCAATAGTAAATTCTTATAAGTGAGGAACTTTCCCAATAAATGATGATATAGTTTTGGAGAGATATAAAGCTTCAAAAACAAAAAGAAAACTAACATTAACTTTGATTATATTAAATTTAATTTTAGATAATCATTTGTCTTGTTCTTTTAGTGTAGAAGAACTTGTAGAATCTCTTTTTTATACAGATTCATCTTGAGAAAAAACAAAAATAGAAAAATATTTGGAGATATATAGATTAGAGTCACAATCAAAAAAAGAATATAAAAAGTGATTAAAAGATATAGAAAAATTAGTATGAAAACTAAAAAAGGATACTGAAAATATAAAAATAATTATAGATTTATTAAAAGATTCTTTTGCTATAAAATTTGATTGAGATAATATTTATTTGGATTTTTCTTCTTTGTTTGCCAAAAGAGACACATTAGAGTTGCAAAAGGAAGATAGTTTCAACAAATCCTTTATAGATAGTGTGCGGTTTTTGTACAAAAATAATTTATCAAAAAATATATGATCTTATGAAAATATAAAAAATAAAGATGGTTTATTTTTTAGTTGACAAGATGAAAAAGATTTTGTTACAAATACGATGCTATTGTCTTTAGAGTATTCAAAAAATTTGTTGTTTTCATCGTTGTTTTTCCATCCAACACTTGTAGATATAAACCAAAAAAAAATAGTAAACAACAATTCTAGATTTTTAATAAAAGATTTTGGTGAAAATTTAAGTATATATTGACCCGATGTTATGAGGTTAGTTCTTTTGCTTTGAGAAGATCAGTGAAACAAAACAAAATTTGATACATATAAGGCTCAACAATATAGTGATTTATTAAACAAAATTTGGAATGCTTATAGATATGTTTACAAAAAACATGTAGAATGAAAAAAAGAAGTTAACATAAAAAGATTAACAAAAAAGATAAAATCTAATATAACAAACTATGATCTCCGAATAATACATGATATAAAAACATTAATTGACGATTTTGAGTATCAGGTTTGAGAAAACAAGATATTGCCTCTCTGAAAAAAGGTTCTTAATTTTTTAAAAGATAATTTGTGTGATAAATATTTAGAATCTACAAAATTATATTCTGACGAAAACACATGAGATGTCGTTATATTATCTTTTGTTATTTTATTAAAACTTGCAAAACCATATATTCCTTTTTTTATAAATCATTTAGAATCTATATTTAATGTAAATTGGGATGATTATAATGTTTTTGAGTTCAAAGATTATGAGTTAAAAGAAAAAAATTATAAAATAAATTTATTAATGGACATAGTAGATAAATTAAAAAATTTGAAATTAAAGATATGATTAAAAAAACATCAATATGTAGATATATTTGTACAAGCGAATCCTGATTTTTTAGATTTTTTGATGCAGGGCGAAGAACTATTAAGGTCTCTTATAAACATAAGAAATATTGAATGTGTTAGATTGCATGAAGATTTGCCAAGTTCATATCATACAGATAATGTAATAAATATTAACTTATGAGCAAAGAGAGTGCTAGAACAAGTAGAAGTGAAAAAAGATATCTTACAGGAATTAAAAGAAGAATATGAAAATAAAAAAGAACATATACAACATTTAAAATCTTTGATAGCATCGATATCTCAATCTGGTAATGAAGTTGCTTTATCTCAAAAAAGAAAAGAAATAGAATCTTTACAGAAGGAGATAGATGACTTAGATTTTGAAATCTCTAAACTTAAAGCTAAGTAAGCATAAATTGTCATTTTGAGTTTTGCG
>DATFJH010000122.1:0-3019 GCA_035269265.1 Candidatus Absconditabacterales bacterium | reverse complement strand
TAGCTGAATAGATATTACTCAATATTGAGTAGATGATGCAGATAAATTAAGAGCAGATATTAAATCTAAATGAATAGAGTTTGAAAGAATGGACGAAATGTGAACAACAACACTTATTGATTATCTATACAAAAAAGTTCTTAGACCAAAAATACTTTGACCTGCGTTTATCTACAATTATCCAGTAATTATGCAACCTCTTGCTAGAGTGTCTGATGAAGATGCTGGAGTAGTAGAACAATTCCAACTTCTAGTTAATTGACGAGAAATCTGCAAAGCATATTCTGAGCTTGTAGATCCAATATTCCAACAAGAAAATTTTGATAAACAAAAAGCAGCTGCTGCAGCTGGTGATGAAGAAGCTACAGCAGAGGATAAAGATTTTGTAACTGCTATGGAATATGGTATGCCTCCACAATCAGGATTTGGTATGGGATTAGAAAGAATATTAGCTATTTTAACAGAACAAGATAATTTAAGAGATGTAGTGATGTTCCCAATCATGAAACCAGAATCTAACCAAGAAGAAGATGGAGAATAGAGAAGATAATTTGATCTTAAATAAAATTAATGAATCTTATGAAAAGTGAAGAGTTAAAATAAAAACCGCAGAGGAGTTATTTGATAATATTATGAATATAGAAAAAGATTCTTTTAAGATGAAAGATTATACTGATTCTTTATATTTACTTACAGTGTCTGATATAGAAAAATATAAACAATATCCATGATTATACAAAGTAATGAATAAGCATAAGGATTTTGCATAGTATAGAAATTTTGAATTTATGTTTATAAAAACTAATGAAGCTTGAATAGAAAAAAATAAAGAAGTATATGAAAAATTTAAAAAGATTTATTGAGATATGCTTAAATTAGATGAAACAGAATATTATTTAATAGTTTGAGCTTTTGGTTGAACTCAATGAAGAACCAATCAAGAAGTTATTAAAAGAATGAAAGAAATATTTGATGTAAAAAATTTAGACATATAAAGCAAAATGTTTCAAGTAAAAACATATAGGAATATTATATTTGTGTTATTGATTACTGTATTTTCTTTAAATCTCACTTTTGCATGAAACACAGAAAGAGCTAATACAATTTACGATTATTTAGATAACAAATATCAATCACTAACTATTGAGAAACAAGAGGATGAACGATGAAAAATAAAATCTTTATTTTATCAGATTCAAAGAAAAACAGAAAGTTCAGATCTGCTTTTATTGGTTGATATTTTAATATTCAAAGCAGAACGAAAAATTAATGCACTACAAGAATATAAAGAAAAATATCCACATTGAAATGATGATTTAAGTAATTTAGATCAATTGAGATATGAAATGCTAGATCAGTTAAATCAGGAAAGATCGAGTAGAGGACTGTCCTTTTTAACTCTAAATACAAAATTAAATTCTTCAGCTCAGTTACACGCAGAATATATGTCACAAACAGATGATTTTGCTCATACAACCAAATGATGACTTAGTTTTGACCAGAGGATAAAGAATGCTTGATATAACGGTAGAACAATGTGAGAAAATATTGCTTGGAACCAAAGAGCCGTATCACAGGTAATGGATTCTTGGATGAATAGTGACTGACATAAAGCAAATATATTAAATCCCAAATTCACAGAAGTTTGAATTTGATTTTCAGATTATTATCGAGTACAAAACTTCTGATGATAAAAGTTTATTTTAATTAAAAATATAAAAATGCTATCTACAAAACCACCAAAAGGAACACAAGACCGATACCCACAAGAATTTCAAATCAGAAAATATATTTTCGATACTCGAAGAGATGTTTGTACCAAATTTTGATATCAAGAATATTTATGACCATTGGTAGAATCAGCAGATATTCGAAAAGCAAAATCTGGAGAAGATGTAGGATGATCAGAATTAACTCAAATCACAAATAGAGATGGAGAAATTTCAGATTTAGCCCTGAGACCAGAAATGACACCTACAGTTACTCGTATGGTATCCAAAAATTATAATCAATTGGCAAAACCAATTAGATATTTTAGTATTGCCAATTTTTATCGTAACGAAAGACCTCAAAGAGGTAGAAATAGAGAGTTTTGGCAACTAAATGTAGATATTTTTGGTTCTGAAAGTATCAATGCAGATATTGAAATTCTTAGCTTAGCAATATCATTGATGTTAGGATTTAATCCACCAAAATGATCATGGAAATTAAATATAAACAATCGTTTTCTTATTGATGATGTTTTATTGACTATTTGAATCAATTGAGATATCAAACAAGAAATAGTTAGAACCATGGATAAGCGAGATAAACTACCAAAAGACGCAATTCAAGAAATATTACTTGAAAAATGATTAAATTCCAAACAAGTAGGACAGTTAATTAAATATATGAACGTTCAAAATATACAAGAATTAGAAGAGGAATTTAGTGAGCTAAAAGATTCTAAAGGACTTACACAAACCAAAGCTATTATTGATGCAATATCTGCATTGTGATACTCTGAGTATATTGAATTCAAATCAAGTCTGATAAGATGATTTGATTATTATGATGGAGTAGTATTTGAAATATTTGATAATCATCCAGACAACAAAAGAGCTTTGTTTGGGTGAGGTAGGTATAATTGATTATCTAATATATTCATTAAAGAAAAAATACCAGCTATTTGATTTGCTCCTGGAGACGAAACTATGAAATTATTTTTGGAATCTCGAGATTTGTTAGACAAGATTGTTACTAAAACAAAAACCAAAAAATTATATATACCTATATTGGATGAAAAACAACAAAATGATGTTTTAAATTTAGCTTGAATTTTAAGAAAGCAGGGTAGAAACGTAGTATGTGGATTAGAAACTCAAAAATTATGAAAAGCATTTCAATATGCTGATAAACAAGAATATAATTTTGTTGTAATTTTATGAGAACAAGAAAAAGAAAAATGAGTATATAGAGTAAAAGATATGAAAACAGGCAAAGAAAGAGATTTTGATTTAAAAGAAAGATTTTGCACAAA
>DATFJH010000121.1:0-7638 GCA_035269265.1 Candidatus Absconditabacterales bacterium | reverse complement strand
AAGCTGAGCATTGTTATATATTTGACTATTAGTTAGTTTTTGGACCAAATACTCAGACTCTATTCCAAGGCTATTACTTTTTACTCTTATATTATTCATCGATATATTATCTCCATTTTCTGCAGATATTCATATTCTATTTTCAGTATGCGTTCCTCACAAACCATTGTTGATACCATCTATTGTTATACCATCTATGATTATGTTGTCATCTGCATTGGCATAGATCATATTGTCTTTAACATTTTGAGTATACAAGGTCACATCTCCACTACCCAGTATTGCACTACAATCAGCCATGTTGATAGCATCAGAGTTTGTATAATCATAAATATAACTTCCACTATTTAACACATATATAGTATTACTAGAAAGTGTATTTGGTATCACATTTGTACCAGGATTCAAAAATTTTACATCCATATTGGACATATTACACTGATTGGACCATCATGTCCAAAATCTAGTATATGCAGTCTCATCACTAGATCATGTACCATAAAGAGCCGCTATGATATCACATTCACTTGGATCATTTTGCCAAAATCAAGTATAAGTAATAAAACTATCATTTTGTCGCCAATATGATGCATTTGCATCACAGCCATTACACACATATCCACCATAATATACTCATGTTTTGTTGTCGTCTTCTCATACATATTCTTGATCATCTATCTCCATATCAAAAGGTTCCAAAGATCCACCACCATTATAAACTACAGGATCATCTTTTTTGGATATCAAACTACCAAATACATAATCCATATCATCATCTCAATTCCAAGAAATATTTCACCTATATTGACAAGTAGGATAAGAACCAGTATTCATGAGATAATCTGTAGATCAAAATGGGTTTGTATACCAATCACATGTCATACACCCATCAGTAGATATAGTACCCGCACTCCATCACAAAGTAGCATTTGCACTATTTGCAGTCAAGGTAGGCATAGAACTACTAGCATTATCAAAATGTTTCAATACTCAATTGTAAGACATAGTAATATTACTACTTATAGCTTGACCATCATTGTTGTATATAGATACATCATTGAGTACAACATCTGATTGACCCCAGTTAGATATTCATCAATCTAAATTATTGTAAACATTAGCTTGATTGATTGTGTTTTTACCACCATAATAAAGTCTTACACCATACGTTCTATTGTTGTACGTTTGGATATTATTAAATGTATTATATGTAGAATCCCTAACATACAATCCATAAGAAAGATTGTTGTACAAAAGTAAGTTTTCAAAAACATTATAAGATACCGTATCGTTTTCCAAATATATTCAATTACTATCATTTGAATATGACACAATATTTGTCGCTTTGTTAGAGTCTCCTTCTTCTAAATTAAGTCATACACCGTTATTATAAAACAACAACCTATCCAAAACATTGTTGTCTCAAACCAACTGAAGTCAATCCCTTCTATTGTCATGAGAAACAATATTGTAATAATAACTATGATTTCAAAAGTTTTTTTCCATTCCATTATCTTCCATGTCTGATACCTCCACATTACTAATAGTAGAACTATCAAAAGCCTCAAAAAAAGTAGCATGATTATTTTTGATATGAGATCATCATTGTCCATCTCCCTCACCATTTATATCTATATTGTCTAATATCATATTGTATTTCTTTAGAAAATATATCATAGTATCTCATGGACTAGTAGATCAAAGATAATCATTTGTGTACAGACCAACATCACCAGTACCTACAATAGCAGTACAATTGTTCATTATTATCTGCTGAGATGTGATTCATCATCCTCCACAATTATCTTTTCTATGATAATCTCACTGTCACAAAACATATATATCCCCATAAGATAATTGTGGATCAGCTAGACCAAAACATCCTCATCAATTTTCATAGTACACATTCATATCATTTAATTTACACTCATTTCTCAACCAATACTTAGTATAAGCAGTATCATCTTGACCTCCACCACCATCTCCAAAAAGAGCCCATATAATTTCTCCATCACTAGGATCACTAGCCCAAAAACTTTCATCTACAAAAAATTCATTACTCCAACCATTATGCTGAGCAATATATTTGTTTTCATCCCATTGGACTGTAGAAAACACCAAATCACTTCCATCAAATTTCACAGGATTCACTTGTTTGAGTATACCACTTCCATATGTATAATATCTACTAGCTCATGTCCAAGATGAGTTTTTTCATCTACTAGTATAATTATTATAAGGTCAATAAATCTGCAAATCATCAGATATAGGTTTTGTCACCCAATCATATCACATAGTCTCACTACTAGTATCTAAACTACCTGCATTTCGTCAAACATCACTATAGCTAGAAGAATTACCAGCTACTGTAGTACCATTTATAGTGCTACCATTGTCAAACAACTTTAAATAACCATAATACACAAAATTATCAATATCCGTTGTAATACCATAAGCATTGTTGTACAACATCACATCATTAGTAATCAGTTCTGTATCAGAAGATCATACATCATTATTGTAAGTTCTAATTCAATAACTATTGTTATTGTAAATTTGTGTATTATTTATAAAATTTTTGGTAGACACAATAGCACTAGAACTATCATAAGAATTATTATAAACATAAACTCAATAAGCACTGTTATTATAAAATTGACTATTATTTATTGTGTTGTTTGTAAAATAAGAATTTGAACCACCACGAGCATAATTATAAAGATATATACCATAAGAATTGTTATAAGATTGAATGTTATTAAAAACATTACCACTAAAAACAGGATAGTTACTAGAAGTACTTCAATAATTTCTCAAATAAATTCAAACACTTGAATTATTATAAACATGAAGATTATTAAATACATTATTGAAAAACTCATATGCTGCAGCGTTATATAAGTACAATCCATAACTATTGCCGTGTACATCCAAATTATTAAACACATTGTTTTTAGAATAAAGTATATATCCACCATGACTTCATCAGTCATAAATTTCAACATTATTATATGTAACATTTCTTGAGTTTTGTGAATATATTCAATAATTACTTTGCCCATTTTGATTTAAATCAATATTGTCTACAATCACGACCTCTTTTGTATGAACATAAAGCATATTTATAGAAGAATTTTTTGTAATCGTCACATCTCACTCTCATATCAAAGCACTACAATTGTTTGGACTTATGCTAGAAGACATATTATAATTTCCACTAGCCAATACATATATAGTATCAGAAGATAAACTAGTAGGCAATGTACTCACATGAGATACTGTCATTGTCCCACAGGTAGAAGTATCATAATCTTCCCAATGATGAGTATATGCAGTATCTGTATCTGTACTACCACCATACAAGGCTTCTATTATTTCACTATCTGTAGGATTTAGATCCCAAAATGCTTGATCTACAAAATCATCATTATCATGCCATTCATAAGAAAGTCCAAAATAACTCAAAGAATTTGATTTTACAAAACATCCATAACTACCATCATAAAACTCAATATCACAAGTAGCTATGTTTTTCCAATTGGATCAATCTTCTGATTTTTTTACTGCCACCTTTCTTCACAAAACATTAGAATTTTTTCCCAATCAAGGAAGTTCAGAAATTTCCAAAAATAATTCAAATTGGTAATCTCCACTAGCCACCAAGGATGCATTTTGAGTACCCACACTATATGTTTTTACAAAAGTATGATTATCATCTAGTTTTGGTATTTTTGTATTATCTACTACTGGAGCCTCCAATGTACCAAGCCAATCTCATCATTTTACTGTCAATTCAGCATCCAAATTTTTTGTATCCAGCTTTACATAACTACTATCTATATCAGATTTTATCAGATAAGCATCTTTGCTTATATCCAAAGATTCTCCATCTCTTATTACATCCTTTGTTATCTCTGCATCTCATTGATATTCTTTGACAAACGATATCACATCATTTACAATTACCCTGCTTGATCCATCCGTAAATTCTGCATATATCTTGGTATATCCAAAGTCTCCAAGCCTTGTAGGATACTTAGAAGAAAATTCAATCCACTTTTGTTCTCACAAATCTACAAGATCCTTTTGACTAAATCTCATAGATTTAATAGGATCCAAATATGATCAAGATACACACAAAAAAACTGAATCTGTTTTTGTCTCTTGTATTTCATTACAATTTTCATCTCAAACAAAAAAATCATAAGACTCTTTTCACAAAACAAAAACAGTCATATGATCAGACTCAAATTGCAAAAACAATCCACTTCAATTATCTTTTATCTGTACAGAATCAAGATAAGAAATTTCTCAAGACAAATTTTCCGCATAATAAACATTTATATAATCGCCCAAAACCAATTCATTTTTATCCACAAATTCTTGATCCAAATCCAAGACAATATTTATTTTTCTTTTGGCTCCATTTTCATATTCAAAATTTATTGTTTGAGTACTTCATACTTCAAAAGCATAATATGTATTTATACCATTTGTAGAAACTTTACTTTTGTCTAACTCCACAGGTACAGACAAAAGTCATTCAAAATATTCTCCATTTTTATTTTTGATATAAGTATCTTTGTTTATTTTTGCTTTGATTTTTTTGTTGTTTGAAACAAGCTCTATATCTTTGAGCATTTTTGAATCTTTTATCAATTTTTTATCCTTGTTGGTATCTATATCTTTGATTACTTCCTCATAGACAAACTTTTCTTTTTCTTTTTTTGATACAGCAAAAGAAGTCATATGATTTATTTCAAACTCCAAATATAAACCAAAATCATTATTATATTTTACCACTTCTTCTGACCATACAGACCAGTTTTTTTTGTCATGAGAATAATACAACAATATCTTTTCTCCAGAGAAAAAGCTCTCATCATCCAAATCTACATGAAACTTTGCATCCACAAGATCTCAACTCATGTTTTCAAAAACAATATTGTCTTCATAAGATCACACATCAAAAGCATATTCAAAATCTAAATTTTCATGATTTTCCAATTGTTCCAATACAATATCTTTTGGCTGATTTATTTTTCATTTATAATCAAAACCATCTTTTGTTTTTACTTTAGTTTTTTGTTTAAATTTTACTTTTACTTTGTTTCACTTTTTGTCCATGACTACATTTTTGACAAACTCACCATTTTTGAGTATTTTATCATCTTGTAATACATCTATATCATCCAAAGCCAAAACCAAATCATCTCAAATATCCACAAATTTTCCAGTACTATTGTCTGATCAAGACAAATTAGATCAACTTTTGTAAACATAATCCAAAACCAATACTGGTCTATAATCATACAGCTCACTTTCTCTAGTAGCTATTTCAAAATCTCCATCAAATCACAACATAGCAAAACCATAATTATCTTTTTGTTTATTATATCGATCTTTTACCAAATTTAATCCATCTTGATTTAATTCAAAACTCTTTGTCTGACTCTTTTCTTCAAAGACAATATTTTCAAACAAATCTACATCACCACAATCTTCCTTTTCTCTAAAAAAATTTTTGTTAGAAGACCATTTTTGATCAGGATAAGATCTAAGACTATATGTAGATTCTTTGTATTTTGCTTTTGTATCTTGACCAGATCATTCATTCCAATCATTTTCAACCACCTCTCTTATATCAAAACTTGTACCATTTCATCTCAATTTAGTCAAAATTATCCTTCATCACAAAATCTCTATATCATCATCCAAGCTTAACAAATCAAACCTCAACAATCATATAGATTTTTTATCTTTTATATCCAAATATCATTCTCACCCAAAATTATAGTCTCTTTTTTTGCTATCAGCGCTCAACATTGTATCTCCATCAGCTTGCAATTTTGTTTGCTCAAAATTTTCTACCAATTTTCAACTAAAATAGTATCACTCATCATTGATTAAATAAGGGTTTTCAGCTCACTCAAAAAACCAAGATTCTACACTTTCCAATTTTGAACCATATATATCATCATCTACATTTCCAAAAAAACTTTGAATAATATCACTTATGTTAGTGTTTTGATCAAAATTATCCAACCATCCAAAATTATTGTTTGCAGCAAAAGACAAAGAATAACTAGCAAAAAAACTAAACACAAAAATCACAGCCTTAACTAGACCGTACAATCAAAATCATCAAACGATATATTTCCTATGATGTTTTTTAATATGGCTACCAAAAATTCTACCATGCCTTTCAATATGCCTTTTAACTTTTTTCATGCCTTACAAACCGCTTTTGCTTTCTAAAGACTAAATCCGTAAACCGCACGGATAACCACGTCTAAACAAATTTTTTGTTGTAACGCTTTAACGTTGCAACTTTGTGACGTATATGAAATTATATTCAAATTCCAAAAACAAACAAAAATAACTCAAACAATCCTTTACAAAGACTTGACAATTTTAAATCACCAATCATAACAACCCCATCATCACAAATTCCTGTCATTTCGAATTTTATTAGGCAGAATTACCAAATATAATCAAGAATCCAGCCTATCTCACTTTAACCCCTCATTTTATTCCTCCCCTATCAGGTGGGATGCTTTGTATGTTCCTCCCCTATCAGGGGAGGTTAGGTGGGGTTATTTTTGTGTTTTAAACCCCCCTTCTCTTCCCCCCTGATAGGGGGGATACTTTGTATGTTCCTCCCCTATCAGGGGAGGTTAGGTGGGGTTGTTTTTCACCCCCTTTACAAAAGGAGAACAGGAGGATTCATGGACAGAGGCTAAGAAACTTCATTCAAACCCATCACATTAAGTACAACGAAATATCCAACCTCAATCACCAACAACAAACTCCACCAAAACACAACTTTACAGCCCAAACTTTGTACAAAACAAGCCAATTTTCAAGCCTATTTAACCTCGACAAAAACACAAAAAACAACAAAAACTGTCAAAGTAGACATTAATTTTTGTTTTCAACCACAAAAACTAGCAACAAAAAAATTTAAACACAAAACAAAATGTCAATTTTGTCTATTTTTTCAAAAACACAAACTTCAGATAGACAAAAACCAAAAAAGTGATATAATTTTTAACCCCTCCTTTTATTCCTCCCCTATTAGGGAGGATGCTTTGTATATTCCTCCCCTATCAGGGGAGGTTAGGTGGGGTTGAATTTTCACCCCCTTTACGAAAAGGTTGTGTCTTACCCTCCTTCGTAAGGAGGGAAAGGGAGGTTGAGTTTCACCCCCTTTATGAAAGGGGGATAGGGGGATTTCTGGACAGAGAATGAAGAAAGATTTTACCCCCTTCTCTTCCCCCCTGATAGGGGGGACTAAAAAACAGCCTCTCTCACAAAAAAACACCTTTCCTCCAAAAAATGATATAATATGTTTCACACAAAAAACTTAAACACACAAAAGACCAATCCTAAACCGTCAAAAAAATCTTTTATTTTTCATTGAAAAATTAAAATTTTTAGTTAAAATAAGAATGCTGTAAAGGCCCATACAGCAAAGTTCATTAAAAAATTATTAATCTTGTTTCCCAAAAACTAAAAAAAGGAAACAACAAAAATGGAGGAAAAAATTATGAAAAACTTTATGATTACTTTAACGATACTTATCAGCTTAGTTGTCTTTACAAACAACACAAAAGCAGATACAATCTATGTTGACCT
>DATFJH010000120.1:0-6253 GCA_035269265.1 Candidatus Absconditabacterales bacterium | reverse complement strand
AAACTAGAAATTAAAAAATGTGCATATTGGCTGAGCGAAATTTTTAAAGAAAATAATTTTGATGTAGAAATAATTGAAAACTACTGAAATCCAATAATAAAAGCATCTTTTCATTTAGACGAAAATTATAAAAATTGAATAATATACTGACACTACGATATACAATCAGCAAATAAAGATGATTGACGAAAGTGAGATCCTTTTGACTTACTCATAAGCAAAAATAAAATAATCGGCAGAGGAGTTGTAGACAATAAATGACAAACATTAATACATATGGTAAATATATTTAAATTAATAAAAGAATGAAAACTAAATTATAACATAACATTTATTATAGAATGAGAAGAAGAAATATGATCCAATTGAATTTCAAAATTTGTGAAAGAAAAATGAAATAATATAAGGGCTGACTTTGTACTTATATCTGATTGAAATATAATAAAAAATTTACCTGTAATAGAATCATGATTTAGGTGATGATTTAGTACTGAAATAAAATTTAAAACAGCTAATACAGACTTACACACTGGTATATATTGATGAGTAATACCAAACGCAATAGAAGAACTAAATAAATTATTATCAAAACTATATGATACTAATAACAAAATAACAATACCATATTTTTATTATGAAGTAGAGGATTTGTCTGCTTTGCAATTATCACCAAACAAAAAAATACCATTTGATAAAAATCAACTAGAAGAAAATTTTCAAATAAAAAAATTAAAATTAAATGACATAGATTTTTATTCTAAAACATGATTACAACCATGTATAGAAATCACATGAATATCATGATGAAAAACAAATTATTTCAACAACTCTATACCAAACAAAGCTAAAGCTAATCTAAATTTTAGATTAGTATCAAAACAAAAATGTGATACAATAAAAAGTCTATTTGAAGAGCGAGTAAAAAATAATGTACCAAATTATGTAAATTATGAATTAAGTTTTGATAAATGTAATAAAGCAATAAAATTAAACAACGAAAATATTTTTTATGAAAAAGCAAAAACAATTTTGGAAAAAGTATATAAAAATAAATTAATAAATTTATACTCATGATGAAGTTTGCCAATCATAGGAGTATTTCAAGAACATATTACAAACAACATATTGTCTATACCATTGGCAAATCAAGATTGTAACATGCATTGAGTAAATGAAAATTTCAATACAGATTTAATTGATAAATGATTTGAATTTAGTTATAATTTTTTCAAGAAATAAAGCTTTACAACTAACCTAAAAATACATGAAAGCAATTATTGTAGCTGCATGATTTGGTACTAGAATGTTACCAATAAACAAAACAATTCCAAAAGAAATGCTACCAGTATGAGATAAGCCAGTAATACAATACTGTATAGAAGAAATATCTGAAGCTTGAGTAAAAGATGTAATTATGATAACTTCCAAATATAAAAAAGCTTTAGAAGATTATTTTGATAAAAACTTTGAACTAGAACAAGCTCTAGAAAAATCAGGTAAAACTGAGTTTTTAAAAGCAATAATAAAACCTACAAAGTTAGTAAATGCTACGTTTGTAAGACAACTAAAAGCATTGGGAACATGACATGCTGTGTACCAGACCAAACCTTGGATTAAAGATGATTATTTCATGGTAATATTCCCAGATTGTATATACCCAACAGGTATGTTTAAAAGCATGATGGAACAATTTAATAAAAATCCTCAACCAATAATTGCCTGTCACAAAGTACCAATGGAAGAAGTATATAAGTATGGTATAGTAAGCGTAGATGAAAATAATCATGTAAATGACTTAATAGAGAAACCAAAAATAGAAGAAGCACCAGGAAATTTAATTCGAAATTGAGTAGCCATATTACCATATTCTATATTTGATAAAATAGAACAAACAAAAGCTGATAGTAGATCATGAGAAACTAATCTACCAGATGCAATGAAATTATTAAAAGATGAAATGAACATATTGGCAATGGAATTTGCACCATATAAAGATATAGGAAACATAAAAGCACGAATGGAAGCAAACAATAAATTATTTACAGATGGTAAATTATTTGACTAAATAACAGTTCAGAATTGTGGAAAAAATGTTGATTTAATGTTGAGAAGATACCAGTTTAAAACTAGATTTTCTCTTGCATATTTAACATTTTTTTTTATAAAGAAAACATTACAACGTCTAAAAGTTTCAACGTAACAACGTTCTCAAGAATTGTTGTAACGGATGCAACATTGAGACGCTGAGACAACTTTGAACTTTTAACTTTATAAACTCTCAACTAGCATGATAAGCACAGAAGATATTAAATTACCCCCACATAATCTCGAAGCAGAAAAGTGAGTTTTGTGTTGAGCTTTAATGGATAGTGAAACTATATGGATATATGAATGAGACAAAATAGAACCATCTGATTTTTATCAAAAAGAACATCAATTTATTTACGATGCAATAAAAAAAATACGATCTGCTCGTAAAACAATCGATGTTGTGACTATATGAGATCAACTAACTAAAGATGGAAACTTAGATACAATATGATGACTAGATTATCTTTATGAATTATCAACTTTTCTTGTATCTACATCTTGATGCACAGATTATTCAAAAATAGTAAAAGATAAATCAATATTAAGAAGCATATTAAAAGTATCACAAAATGTTATTTGAGATGTATACAAGCAATGAGACACAATTGAGATAATGGAAGATATAGAAAAAAAGATATTTGATCTAACCCAAAATCAAACATGAGATAGTATTCTTCGAATAAAAGATATATTAAATAGTAGAGTAGAAGAATATATGGAGATAGTAGATAATCCAGACAAAATAAATGAAAAAAAAGTTTTTTCTTGATACAAATGAATAGATGAAATGTTAGCGTGATTCAAGCCAGGAGAATTAATTATATTGGCAGCTAGACCTAGTATGTGAAAAACATCTTTTGCACTAAACGTAGTATCAAATATAGCTGTACAACAAGACAAAGCAGTTGCTATTTTCTCTTTAGAAATGGGAGCTGAATCAATCGTTGATAGAATAATATCAGAGGTAGCACAAATACCTATGCATAAAATCACAAGATGATTGTTGGATAATGAAGATTTTTCAAAAATGGGTGATGCAATGCAAAAACTTTGAGAGAAAAAAATATATATAGATGATAAAGCAGCAGCAAGCGTTTCTATGTTAAAATCAAAACTTAGAAGATTAAAAATAGAAAAATGACATTTAGACTTAGTAATAATAGATTACCTACAATTAATGCATGGACATGTTTTTCAAGGAAATAGAGTACAAGAAATTAGTGAAATATCTAGATGACTAAAAGAACTAGCAAGGGAATTAGAAGTACCAATTATAGCTCTATCACAACTATCTCGTGCAGTTGAACAAAGAATTGATAAAAAACCACAATTAAGTGATCTTAGAGAATCATGAGCTATTGAGCAAGATGCTGATAGTGTAATAATGCTTCACAGAGAAGATTATTATGATCCAGATACAGATAAAAAATGATCCACAGATGTTTGTATAAGAAAAAATAGAAATGGAGCCGTATGAGAAATAGAATTAATGTTTAGAAAAGAAATTATGAAATTTACAGAAGTTGAAGAAAAATCAGACTGAACTTATTAAAACATAAATAACATAAAGGATCATTTCAAATTTCTCACTAGGAATCCCACACCAAAGTCTTTGCCAAAAGTATTTCCCCGAAGGATTATTTTTAAAAGAGATTTCTCGATTTCACTCGAAATGACAAATATACCAATTAATAAGGTAGATTAATCATCAATAATTAAACAATACTATAATACATATATCATAAAAGAGTAGAGTATTCTACTCTTTTTTTATAAAAAGTGCTAACAAATGATTAGATGATTTTATAGTTTTAATATTGTTTTAACCATATATATAAATATTTTTAAGATGCAAAAACAAAAATAAAATTAAATTAAAAAAGAAATCCTGTAATTCAGATTGTATTCAATCGAATTGTAGACGTATACAAGAGTAGTTTACCAAAATGAAAACGTATACATCCAAAAATCTAGAGACGGTTTTTTGTTATTTACTAAGTATAAGTATTATTAACAAAAAATAAATATAGTAGTTATAAAATAAGTTTGGTACCCACAAATCAAGTTTATTTCATAAGTACTATGTTAAAGTACTGTTCCGTCTCTAGGTGTACACCTTAGACGGACCAATTGTATTTCAATTGGTCTTTTTTTATAAAAAATTTTTATTTAAAATATCTTTTTTACAATTTCTTCAAATTCTTTTATATGCACATTAAATTTACTATCATTTAACCAAGAATAAAAGTTATTATTACAAAAACTAACGGTTTCCTCTAAACCCTTTCTTTTTAATCACAAATAATTTTCTAGATCTCATCATTTTAGTATAAATATATTACGAGAATAAAAATCTTGTATTCTATTCTTTATATATTCATATTTATCAGGAAACATATCTTTTATGGTTTCAATAATTTTTACATAAAATTTTTCTTTTTTTATATGACTAGAATTTAAATGTTTCTTTGTCAAAGCAATATATTCCGACATCTCTTGATAATCAATTATATTGTTTTCTATAACATTATCCCAATCTCATATAAAATAAGTATTTATTCAAAATTTCCTCAAAAATTTACTCCACTTTCAATAACTTCATTTTCAATTGATATTTAGTATTTCAAAGTCTTCTATTTTTCACTTATATTGAGGCTTTTTAGATAAATAATCCAAGAAAAATCTCCAAAAATATTTATCAGTCTCTCACTCAACCATAATAATCTTATTAATGAAAAATATTTTAGAAATATGTTCAAACTTTAAAATATGTATTAATGTTGCTTCTTTACTACGTATAGAATTTCATGGATAATTAATTGTTGTATTACCATCCACAAAACTAAACTTATATACATTGTTTATGCTCTGTTCATCAATCAAAACAGGGGAGTGAGTAGCACAAATAAATTGTATATTGAATTTAGTTCATATCTCTTTTAATGCTTCTACAACTCTTTTAAGCAAATATGGATGCAAATGAAGTTCAGGTTCATCTATAATAAATAAACCATTTGATAAATCATAACCAAACAAAGATATTAAAATCATAATTATAGATTTCTCTCCAGAACTAAGTTTATCAAAATAAAAAATATTTCACTGTCTATTTTTAAAAACTAAATCCATAGAATTTTCTCATATTTTTATATCCAAGTCTAATCTTAACAGTTTGTTTATAAAATATCATATCTCTTTGAAAAAATGTAAGGATTTTATGGCTTCTGCTTGTACCAAAAGATCTTCTTCTCAATAAACTTTTCATTCACTAGTCAATTTGTCCTTTGCAAGTTTTATTAGCTTTATAATAAACAAATCATATCAAACAGTCACAGATGCAAACTTGTGTCATTTATGTAGTTCTATGTCATCACTTCTATTTGATATAGAATCAATTTTAAAAGGCTTATACTCTCAAAAATTATCATGTAAAATATTTCTTTCTGACTCCAAAAGAGCAAATGTATTTTTTAATGGATACAATTTTCTATCTTCTTTAGATTTCTCAAAATCGTTATAAATATTCATACATATTTGTATCAGTTCTATATTTTGAATATAAAACAATACAAACTTCATTCTATTGGATAATTTATTGTAATTCGCTATCCTCATGGAATTATTTTTAGTATTTATCAAAAATTCTAAATAAATTTCATTATCAAATATTACATCATACAAATCAAAATCTTCAAAAGCAATATCTAAATTAGAATACTTTTTGACAATATTATTCAATAATTTATTATATTTACAAATAAATCATATATTTTCAAAATCATTTTGATTAAGCCTAAGTGTAATTCAAACCTTAGATGGCTTATCTAAAAATCATGTATGTTTAGATAGATCTTTTATTTTATTTTCTTCTTTTTTTATAGTTTTTTTTAAACTATTTTTTTCCTGATTTTCTAAAATTTTTTTATCATAATAAAACTGATTTATTAGTCCAGACCTAAATACTTGATTAATGATATACAAAAAATTTGTCTTACCTGAACCATTTGGCCCAATAAGTATGTTAAAATTACTTTTTTCTTTATCATCAAAAATCAACCCCTTTTTTGAATTAAATCCTTTTATATAGGGGAATGTAAACAAATTTGAAATCTTAATTTTGCTAATCTTCATTAAATACTTTTAATTAATTTAAAAGTAGTAA
>DATFJH010000119.1:0-3771 GCA_035269265.1 Candidatus Absconditabacterales bacterium | reverse complement strand
GACAAATACTAAAAGACAAAAACATTGAGCATGAAGAAGAATTGTGAGAGGCTGCATTCTACGGTCCAAAGATTGACTTCAAAGTAAAGGATGTGATTGGAAGGGAACGACAACTTTCTACAGTACAGTTTGATTTCAATCTACCAGAGAGATTTGATATGACATTTACCAATGATAAATGAGAACAAGAAAGACCATTTATGATTCATAGAGCTTTACTTGGATCTTTGGAAAGATTTATGTGAGTTCTTATCGAAAATTACGCAGGAGCATTTCCAATGCGATTGGCTCCAGAACAAATCAAAATTCTTGCTGTAGCAGATAAATTCAACGATTATGCTAAAAAAGTAAAAGAAAATTTAGTAGCCAAATGATATAGAGCAAGTATTGATGTTTCAAGTGATTCATTCTCCAAAAAAATTAGAAATGGAGAAATAAATAAAATTCCATACTTATTTATAGTATGAGAAAAAGAAGAAACAGACAACACTATTTCTCGAAGATCTTACAAGACTAAGGAACAAGGTACTTGTAGTATAGAAGAATTTATCAAAAGTTTAGATTAGCCCGCTCTGTCATCTTGAGCGGAGTCGAAAGATCTAAAATTTTCAGGGAATACTCGCGCCTGCCTGCCGGCAAAGGCAGGAGCGTTCCTTACCTTATTATAATATATCTCTTATTTGTAGGGCGATTAGTAATCGCCCCTACAATATAAATTATTTTTTAATAAATAAACAATGAAAAAAGAATTTGATAGAAAAGATATAAAACAAGCTAAAAATAAAATTCAAAAAGTCGATATACCAAAAAATATTGAATTTGAGTGAGAATTTTATTTTGAACTCATAGATGTAGATGGTCAAAAATTAGAACATGTCTGATTCAGATCTAAAGACTGATCATTTGAGGATATGATGAATAATCTACCAGAAGTTATGGAACTACCACAAAAAGCAAAAATAAAAGTCGAGATATTATAAAGTAAAAGGCTGTTTTAAATAGTCTTTTTATTCTATTTGACTTATCTTTGTAAATAGATATAAAGATTGTCAAAATAAAAAAGTGAGTATTAAATTAAAAAGAACAAAAACTAAATTATTATGGACAGAGAACAGTTATTTGAACAGATCAAAAAGAAAAAATCATTTCTTTGTGTCGGATTAGATTCCGACATAGACAAAATCCCAAAAAAACTTAAGGTTTATCAACAACCACAATTTGCTTTCAACAAGGAAATTATCGATGCCACAGCTAAGTATACTGTAGCATACAAATTAAATCTTGCATTTTATGAGAGCAGAGGGTGGAAAGGGATGCAAGAGCTTGAACTGACTGTAGCCTATATTCGTGATAGATATCCAGAGATGTTTATTATAGCTGATGTTAAAAAGGGCGATATTGGAAACACGGCGATACACCAGGCTAAAGCTTACTTTGATACAATGGATTTTGATGCTGTTACAGTTGCTCCTTATATGGGAGAAGATAGTATCAAACCATTTTTGGCCTATGAAGATAAGTGGGCTATTTTATTGGCTCTTACATCTAACAAAAGTTCATCAAATTTCCAAAAAAAGAGAACTGTATTGGGAAAAAGTGATCAGGCCGGGTATCCATTATATGCAAATGTTGTTGTTACAGCAGATGTTTGGAGTTCTACAAAGCCGGATAATCTTATGTATGTTGTTGGTGCTACTAATGCTTCACATGAAGTTAAATTTATTCGTCAGCTTGTTCCAGACTATTTCCTTCTTGTTCCTGGTGTTGGTGCCCAAGGTGGATCTTTGAAAGAGGTTGCTAAGTATGGTATGAATGAGCAATGTGGATTGCTTGTTAATTCATCTCGTGGCATTATCTTTGCTGGCGTAGGTATTGGAGTGGATGAAAAACAGTTTGCCACGCGTGCAGCAAGTGCTGCCCATGAAACGCAACAAGAAATGGAGTTCTTGCTAAAAGAAAAAGTATCGATTTGATTTTTAAACTTTCTAAAAAAGCCAAGGTTTTTTACCCTGGCTTTTTTATTTTAAAATATTTTCTATTTCATTTTCTTATTCAATCTAAATAAGGTTTTGATTGTTATAAATTGAATATATATTATTGGAGCTAACATTACAAAATATGCTATACTAAATTTTTCTACAATACCTGTAAGTACAAAACCTTTATGTATAAAAAACATTCCAAACACAAATATTGCCACTCAAGGACAAATTAAGGCATAAGATCATATGCTTTTTTTAGCTCCTTTTACAAAATCTTTAAAATAGTGATTCATTCTCATTACTCTATATCACAGCCAACCAAATATTAGTTGTGCCGAAAGAATTATAGTAACCATTATAAAATTGCTGATTGTACTTATTTCAGCTCCAAATTCATGAGACAGTCAATGTCTTTGTCTTACTAAACTTATACCAAACAGTGTCAATATTGGTATCATTATCCACAAACTTGGACTTCATTCTGTGTTTATTCATTTTTTAAACATTTCTTTGAATCCAACTAATAATTTTATTAATACAAGTATTGCCGTCACTGTCAAAAAGAATATAGAGAGAGACATTGCAACTATACTAGTAGCCATAGTTTCTGACATCGCTGCAGGTCAGGCGAATCAAACTCATATCATTGCAAATGCAAACGCAGCTATCATTTGTCACAAATTATTATTTTCTGCGGTTATAAAGTTTCATTTTGTCATAATTCTAGCAAAGTACTGTCAGTATATTCTAAGTCCCAAAAATCATATTAACCCAAAAAAGATTAATGCTATAGGAAAAATATATTCAATTACATTCCATAATCATGGTACAAAGATCAAAGAAACAACAAAAAACACATTCATTGTCATAGCAAGCGTGAGCGGAATACTCATTAAGGCCACTTCATTGTTGGTATCTTTCAGACTTTTAAATTCTTCTGTTTTTCTAAATTTTTTGTAGATCAACAACTGTTTTATTAATACTTTTAGATGATGATACAAAAAGAATAATATTCCCAAAGCTGACAATACAATTAACAACATATATATAGTATTAGCTTCCACAAAATATACTTTCAAGGTATCAAATGTAGGTACTGGTCAAGCATGTTTGGTCATAAACATGAGATACATAAAAAATGATACAGCTAATCATCCAGCTCATAATGATTTCAAAAAAATCAATGGATTAAAATTTTTCATTTCAAATATAATTAAATTTATAAAAATACCATTTTACACATTAGTATGTGTTTCAAAACATATGTCATTTCGACTGAGTGAATACGAATGGAGAAATCTCTTTAAGTATTAAAAGAGATCTCTCGATTATTTTGGCAGTTCTGCCAAATTCACTCGAGATGACAAAGGGCGCATTTTTTACTCACACTTCTTTATTGCAAGTGTTTTTCAATTTATTATAGCATCAGTTACTTTTTTGTAAGCAGAGTTTACTGTCCTATTAAAAGTAGGAGCAGATACTCACATTTTTTCTCATCATTCTTTCATATTCATTCAGTCCAAGTTAATCATTTTCATAGCTTCTAATTCATCACAAAATATTTCTACAACTTCATTTTTGTTTTTTGAGCCATTTGGCGCAAAGCATTTAAAATTTGGATCAAGACAAACAGTTCTGTTCTTTCTAGGTCTAGACATTCTTTTGATTAAAAGTTAAAAGTTTATCAAGTTATAATTTAATTATCAATTATGTATTTTTAATTACTTAAAGCATTTCATAAAATACAGTCATATTATTTGTATTATTATTGATGATATAATAATTAATA
>DATFJH010000118.1:0-3239 GCA_035269265.1 Candidatus Absconditabacterales bacterium | reverse complement strand
ACTTACAATTCTTTGATGTCAATCAAAACCAATTCAATGATTTCAATACTTACTATATTTACTGCTATAATTTGAATAATGACATTTATTACTGGTCTTTATGGTATGAATGTTTCTTTGCCATGACAAAACTATATGTATATGTTTTCTTTGATAATATGATGAATGATTTTTATAGCGGTAGTTACTTTGTTTTTCTTCAAAAGAAAAGGGTGGCTTTAGTATTTTAAATATCTTTTTGCATTTGTTTTTTGAATCAATATAAATTTGTTGTTTTTTAGGATTAGAGGAATTTAGGTGCTTAGAACAATAATTAGTAATTGTAAATTGTGGATGATTAATTATCAACCAACAATTAATAATTATCAATTAATATTCTAAGTTTCTAGTTTCTTGATCCTAAATAATATATTTATTTAATTTAATCAAGAAATTATGACAGTTGTAAAAAAAGAATTCGAGCTAAAAAACCATTCTTTTGAATGGGCTTGAAAAACAATGTCTTTTGAGACATGAAAATTGGCTATGCAGGCTGATAGTTCAATTAGATTTCAGTATTGAGAAAATGTACTTTTATTTACTACATGTATGGACAAAAATCCTAGGCCAGGAACTGATTTTTTACCGTTGATGATTGACTACAGAGAGAGTTATTCGGCAGCAGGTAGAATATCAGGAGCTTTATATAGAAGAAGAGAAGCTAAAGCTTGTGAAGCGGCTACTCTTTATGCTAGGATGGCTGATAGAGCTCTTAGACCTATGTTCCCAAAGTGAATGATCAATAGTATAGTGGTATCTATTACTCCATTAGCTTTGGATCAAAAAATGGAAATGGATGTATCTACTATTGTTGGTTCATCTTTATCTGTTATGGCTGCGGGGTTGCCTTTTGATGGTCCTGTGTGAGCTGCTCAGATAGGATATATTGATGGAGAATATATACTTAATCCAACAAAGGAAGAATTAGATAAAAGTTTGTTTAATTTGTTGGTAGCTTGAAAAAAATGAAGCATTAATATGATTGAATGTGGTGCAAACGAAGTTCCAGAAGATATTTTGCAAAAAGCTTTTGAAATTGGGCAAAAAGAAATAGATAAAATTTGTGATATTCAATCAGAATTTTTAAACAAACTTATAATAAAAGAGCAAGAGGTTACTTTCAACAAACCTTCTGATTCTGTAATTGCATATATTTCAAATGTTTTGACTCAAGAAAAATTAGAAGCTCTTACAGGTCATACTAAAGAACCTTTTAATGAACTTTTTAGTTCATATAAAAATGAATTAATAGAAATATGTGCTGATAAAATAGAAAATGAAGAAGAGGAAGACTTTACAGAAAGTACAGTAAAGATGTGAGTTTTCAATGCTGTAAAACAATTTATTAGAAATCGCACTGTAGATACTGGTAAGAGACTAGATGATAGATGAGAAAAAGATATTAGAGATTTGTATTGTGAGGTGGATAATGTTCCTAGAATACATGGTGCTGGTTTGTTTTGGAGAGGTGATACTCAAGTAATGACAACTACTACACTTTGATGACCAAAAGATTATCTTTTGTATGAAGATATGGAAAATGATGGCGTTAAACAAAGTTATTTTCATCACTATAATTTTCCTCCATTTTCTGTAGGAGAAGCAAATACTATTAGATTTGTATGAAGAAGAGAAATATGACATGGAAAATTAGCAGAAAAAGCATTGATGCCTATGATACCATCAAAAGAAGATTTTCCATATAGTATAAGAACTGTTTCTGAATGTTTATCTTCTGGATGATCAACATCTATGTGATCTGTTTGTGGATCTACATTGTCTCTTATGGATGCTTGAGTACCCATTAAAAAACCAGTTGCCGGTATAGCTATGGGGCTTATGACAAAATTAGATTCGAATGAAAATATAGAAAAATATACAATATTAAATGATCTTCAAGGTGTAGAAGACTTTACTGGAGATATGGATTTTAAAGTAGCTGGTACAAAAGATGGTATTACAGCAATACAACTGGATACAAAATTAAAATGAATACCGATGAATATTGTACATGAAACTGTGACTAGAGCAATTGAATGATATAATGAAATTATGGATTTTATGTTGCAAACTATCCAAGAACCAAGAAAACAAGTAAAAGAATATGCTCCAAAAATAAGGGTATTTAAAATAAATGAAGATAAGGTTAGAGAGGTAATTGGAAAATGATGAGATGTAATCAATGATATAATAGAGAGATGTGGAGATATAAAAATTGATTTTGATGATGATGGTACATGTTTTTTAACTCATCCAGATCAAGCTATGATAGAAAAAGCAGAAGCTATTATAATGGAAATTGCCACAGATTTGGAAGTTGGTCAGATATTTGATGCTAAGATTTCTAGAATAGAAGATTATGGATTGTTTTTAGATTTACCAAAAGGTAAAAGATGACTTTGTCATATATCTGCATTGGGGCAAAAATTTACAGATAAATTAGACAAACATTTTAAAATATGACAGGAAATGAAAGTTCAAATATCAGAAATTGATGATATGTGAAGAATTAAAGTAAGAAGAAAACTTTAATTAGTTGAAAGTTTTTCAAGTTAAAGGTTTATAAAGTTTTATGTACTAAAAGGCTGCAGAGATGTGGTCTTTTTTATATACAGGAATTTCAAAAAAATCTATATATGCTACTGTAATGCTATGGGATAGATGTATAAAGTGATGTTAAACTTTTTATGGAAGTTTTTGGATTTTTTTATTTCCAGTATTTATTAAAAAATGGCGCTATAGCGGCTTGGGTAGAAATTTGAAATGATTCGGCTCTTTTTATCATATCGTCTGATAATTCTCCAAGTGTTCAGTTATTACTTTTTATATCATTTCTGTCTGACATTTCTTCTATTATAACTCATAGGTCTTTTTTGTGGTCATATAATTCTTTTTGTATTTGATTTGGGATTTCCATCATAGGTGAAAATCCGTAGTGTCAGATTCATTTTTGGTTTTCGATGTAAGTAACTCAAAATAGAAAATATTTGTCTCATATTTTGCTAGTTCATCATTCTAATCCCACATAGAAGTCTGCACTTGGTATTTCTTTTTGGAGATTTTTTACTCTATTTTTGGCTCATTGCATGATTTCTTTTATACTGAGTGGCATATCTGAAACATCTGATGATGTTTTTCTTGATTCGTATTTTATTATTTTTCATCAAAAATATGGGCAATCTTGGAAAGCCTTTTCTACA
>DATFJH010000117.1:0-4828 GCA_035269265.1 Candidatus Absconditabacterales bacterium | reverse complement strand
TTTAAAGGCTTTACAAAAATGGCATCTACTATACCTGTCGTTCCTATGCCTTGATGATGAGCAGTTTGAATTGGTGCATTTAATGAAAATTGAGCTGACTTTTCTAATGCTGCAATGAGATTGACAGGTATGGATCAAGAGTTGCAAAGACAATATGATGTTTTGGGTATTTGAGATTCTAATCCTTTTCAAGATTATAGTACTACACACAAAACAAAAGATGCATTTATAAATGCAGCTGTTGGTTATGCTAAAGAAAGTGGTGAGTATAATAGTGGGGAAGCTTTATTTAATGATAGAAACTTGTCTGAAGAAATATGAGCTTGGAATAAAGATAAAAATGGTGATAATAAAATAAAGGAAGAAGATATTAAAAATGCTTGGAATAAATATTCTAGTTCAAAAGAAGATACAGAGAAGACTAGTGAGTCTAGTGAGTCTAGTGACTCTACTGACTAGATATAATATATTTTCTACTTGAATATTTAGCTATTCTTAGTATATACTTATTAGTTAAAAGTGAAAAGTTGATTTGGCAGTACTGCCGAATAAAAAGTTAAAAGTTAAGGGACTTTTTGTACTTTTAATCTTTTAAAATTTAATTTAACAAAAATGAAAAAATGGTTTTTATGATTTTTTGTTTTTTTGTTTGTATGAGTTAGTTTTGCTTATACTCCTACTACAGATGATATATCTGATTTAAGCAACTTAAAATCACAATTGGATAATTTGGTTGTAGAAAACAATATAAATTTGCGAGATTTTTATGATCAATTGAAAACTCTGGAAATGGAGTATACAGAAGATGATAGATTACAATATATGTTGGCTAATCTTAAAGATTATATGTATGCAAAATTGTTTACTTTAAAAACAGCCGCTAAAGTATCTTCAAAAACAGAAAAACAAGATTTTTTAGAAAATTATAATACATGATTTAGCTTGGATGAGTCTGGTACATTGGTTAATTGTACAGGTTGGTATAATACTTTGGATGATATAAGTTTTGCTTACAATATTCCTACTGCATTGACTATAGCTACTTGGTATAGAGAATCTACTTGTGCCTATTATTTACCAAGTAATGGCGATGGTCCATTTCAAATAGTTGATAAAGATTATGGTACAGGAATGATTACCGAACCAGTTTTTGTACAAGCAGTAGAAGATTTTATGAAATTTACTTTGGCAAAATTTGATAGATATGAGTGACAATTGTCATGAAGTCTTTCTTATACTTGATTTGATTTGACTTGAATATCTAATTTTGCTGCATTGTACAATGGTTGAACTAGGTCTGGTAATGTAATAATCCCAAATGCTCCTTCTTACTTGTATGATTGATATTGAGAAGATTATTCTGGAGCAACAAGATATTGAATATTACCTCAATTTATAAAAGCTTTGGACTGGGAAATAGAAAATAAATATTAATAATGTTCCAACGATTCAACGTTTCAGTGATTCAACGTCTCTTTGTTATAGCATTTATTGGAGTCGTTGTAACGCTGAAACGCTTTAACGTTGAGATGCTTTAATTTTTTGTAATAATGTATGGTGAAAAAGAATGAAATTAATTTGAGTGAATATCAAAATGAAATAGTTTTTGAAGGAATTAAAACTCATAATTTGAAAGATATAGATATAAAACTGCCCAAAAATAAAGTAATAGTAGTTACTTGAGTTTCTGGTAGTGGTAAATCATCTTTGGCTTTTCATACTATTTATAAGGAGTGACAATTTCGTTATATAGAATCTCTTTCTAGTTATTTGAGACAATTTTTTAATTTGTGAACTAGACCAGAAATAGATCATTGTACTGGTTTGTCACCAGCTATAGCTATTGAGCAAAATAAAAAGTGAGGAAATAGTAGAAGTACGGTTTGAACTCTTACAGAGATAGATGACTATATGAGGTTGTTGTTTGCAAAACTTTGAGATAGTTATTGTTATAGTTGTGGTAAGGAAATTAAACCAACCTCTGTAGACAATATAATGAATGATATCAAAAAAAAATATGTGGATAAAAGGATTTTTTTGTTGAAAGAGGTTTGAGAAATAAAAGATATTGATTCGTTGATTAGATTTGTGAAAAAAAATAGAAATAAGGTAGAAAAGTGAAAATGATTTACAAGATATTTGATTCTGTGAGCAAAAAAAGAGCCAGTGGAGTATTTCTACTTAGAAGATCCAAACGTGCCAGAAAATTATTTTCCTATCAACATATACGGTATTTATGATCGTATTACTGTAGAAAAAAATAAATTAGATAGACTTAAAGAAGATGTGATAAAGATTTTGTCTGAAACAGAGAAATTTGGAATTTTTGTAGATGGAAGTAGTGAAAGTAATGAGTTAGATTCTTCGCAAAGCTCAGAATGACAGGATTTAGTAAGATGGTTTACGGATAAGATGTATTGTCCTGATTGTAATATTACTTATCCTGAATTTACTCCACAACATTTTTCTCCAAACAGGCAAGAATGAGCGTGTCCTGAGTGTCATGGTATAGGTGAAGTTTTGCAGGTAGATTTAGACAAGGTAATTGATCAATATAGTCCTTATCACAAGGCTATATTGCCTTGGAGAGACAGTACTTTTTGACAAACTATCTTAAAAAAATTGTCAGAAAAATATTCTATGGACAACGATAAACTTTGGAAAGATTTGCCAGAATGGTTTCAACATGTAATTATACATTGAGATGAAGAATTGATTAGAGTAAATAATGGATGAAAATATACTAGTATGAAATATCAGGGTATAGAAGCAATTTTAAAAGATCAGTATTTAAAATGATTACTTACTGTAGATTTTCAGGCTATGCTTGAAATGAAAACTTGTCCTTTGTGTGAGTGAAATAAATTAAGAAAAGAAAGTTTGAATGTGTTTGTAAAAATATGAAAAAAGAAATATAATATTGCAGATCTTCAAAAGAAAACGCTTGATTGATTAGTGGATTTTTTTGTTAGTTATAGAAATAAGTCTAATAAATCAGATATATTGGTTTCTAGAATTAGTAATCCTTTGGTAGATAGAGTTCAAACTATTCAAGATTTGTGACTTTGATATATAGATCTTAGTAGGACTATGGATACTTTGTCATGATGAGAAATACAAAGATTGAGGCTAGCAAAACAACTTGGAAACAAACTTACATGAATCATATATGTGTTGGATGAACCAACGATTGGTCTTAGTAGTAAAGAGATAAAAAAAGCAATTAAGGCTATTAGAAATTTGCAACAAATGTGAAATACAGTTATCGTTGTAGAACACAATGAGGAATTTATTAAATCTGCTGATTGGATAGTAGAGATATGACCTTGAGCGTGAGATTTTGGTGGTAAAACGATGTTCAATGGTACTTATGATGATTTTTTGAAATCTAATACATTAACATCTGATTATATTATAGGTAAAAACAAAGTGAAAGCAGATTTTAGTCATTCAAAATGAAAAAATTTTATTAAAATAAAAAAGGCTAACAAATATAATTTGTCAAATATTGATGTGAATATTAGACTTGGTGGTTTTACAGTAATTACTGGTCCAAGTGGTGCTGGTAAAACAACCTTGATGTATACCACTTTGTATAGATTTTTAAATGATAAACAAAAATTTGTTCAAAGTTATATTAGGCTTCAATTGTTGAAAAAAGGAATGAGTTGGGAAGAAATAATTTCAGCTCCAGTGATACAAAAAGATATATATGAACATTATGAAAATCTTGCTTTACAAGAGTTCTATAAAGATTTGGCTGTGGAAAATATAGAAGGTTATCAGGAGATAAAAAATACAATTTATGTGGATCAAACTAGTATATGAAAAACACCAAGAAGTTGTCCAGCTACTTTTATAGGTACTTTTGATAAAATTAGAAATTTGTATGCAGGTACAACACAATCAAAATATTTATGATTTTCTGCTTCTTATTTTAGTTTCAATTCCAATAAGGGCGCTTGTCCTGCTTGTAATGGTTATGGGTATAAAAAAGTAGAACTTCAGTTTCTTCCAGATACTTATGTTCCATGTGATTTGTGTAAAGGTAACAGATATAAATCAGAAATACTTGATATAAAATGGAAATGAAAAAACATAGCAGAAATATTAAATATGTATATTAAAGATGCTTTGGAGGTTTTTTCAGATATTGACAATATATATGAAGAATTGCAACTTATGTGTGATATAGGTCTTGGTTATCTTAGAATGTGACAACCTGCACATACTTTGTCTGGATGAGAAAGTCAAAGATTAAAATTGGTAAAACACTTGTTAAAAGATTATAGATGACATACAGTTTATTTCTTAGATGAACCAACCGTTGGTTTGCATCCACAAGATATAGAAAAATTGATGAGAGTGTTGCAGAAATTTTTGGATACTTGAGATACAATACTCATGATTGAGCATGACAAAAACATATTGCAATTTGCAGATGATATAATTGAATTAGATAATGGAAAATTAATTAATAATGGTTAGTTGACAATAGTGAATTAACTATTTAAAATTAACCACTTACAATTATTTAATACCATTTAGATACAACTCTGGATTAACATTTCATTTCAACATTTCAGTTGTAGTTTGATTTATTTTGTCTTCTAATTTTCATTGGATTAATTTAAAGTTATTTTCGTTTGAAATAATATTTTTGTATATATTATTATTTTTTTGTATTTCATAAGTATTATTTACAGCTGAAAATGTATTATTTCGCAATCATGTATTATTTTCTATAGCTTCTGAAAGATATTCTTTAAAGAATTCATTTGCTAGGTTGATGTTTTTGTTTCAATCAGGTACTACAAATATTCGTCAT
>DATFJH010000116.1:0-4107 GCA_035269265.1 Candidatus Absconditabacterales bacterium | reverse complement strand
CTTTGGAAATATTGTGGAAATGGTAGGACAATATTACAATTTATCTGTAAGTGAATTAAAATCTGATAGTAGAAAAAAAGAAATTACAACTACTAGACAAATACTTATGCTTTTGGCTAAAAGATATTTTGGTTGGACTTTAGAAAAAATAGGAGATTATTTTGGTGGTAAAAATCATGCATCAGTGATTTATGCTGTAAATAATATTGAAAAAAAATTAAAGACAGATAATAATTTAGCACATGACTACAATGTCTTTGTAGAATGGATTGAGGGTTAAGAATTAAAAATTAAATATAAAAATGCAAAATAAAATACAACAAAATATATGGAAAATGTATTTTATCAAAGCGACTAGGATGTTTTTGTTGATAATGCCTATTGTTGTTTTGTTTTTTCAAGATAATGGTTTGAGTATGACTCAAATATTTTTATTAAATTCTATTTTTTCTATTTCGATAGTTTTGTTTGAAATACCATCTGGATATTTCTCTGATGTCATGGGTAGAAAAAAATGTTTGATAATTGCTACTATTTTATGAACATTATGAATATTGGGTCATTCTTTATCATATTGATTTTGGTGATTTATGTTTGCTGAAATTATTATGGCTTTATCTCTTTGATTTTTTTCTTGAACAGACTCTGCTATCATATATGATACATTATTATCTAATTGAAAAGAAGGTGAATATAAAAAAATAGAATGAAGAATGGAAGCTACTTGAAATTTCTCAGAAGCTATAGCATGAATAATTGGTGGTTTGTTGGCGACTATAAGCCTTAGAACACCTTTTTATGTAGAAACCATTTTATCAATACCTGCTATATTTATAGCAATATCTATTATAGAACCACCTATAGAAAAAAACAAAAATAAAGATGGACCTATTAAAAATATAAGCAAGATAGTTAAATATTCTCTTCATTGAAATAAAGAAATAAAACGATTAATTTTTTATTTTTGATTTTTTAGTGCTAGCACACTAACATTTGTATGGTTAGTACAACCATACTTTAATTTAGTTTGACTACCATTAAAATATTTTGGATTTGCTTGGGCTATTTTAAATGCTTCTGTATGATTTTTTGCATTACAAGCGCATAAGTTTGAAAGTTTTTTTTGAAGAAAAAAATCACTAATATACTTAATATTGTTGGTGTTTATTTGATATATCTTATTAAGTATTTTCCAATCCATTTGGGCAATATTATTTATGTTTTTGTTTTATTTCGCTAGATGAATTGGTAGACCAATCATTAAAGACTACATTAATAAAATTATAAGTTCAAAAATAAGAGCAACAGTGTTATCAATACAATGATTAACATGAAGATTATTTTTTGCTATAATTAGTCCGTTTGTGTGATGGATTATGGATATTTATAGTTTACAATATGCTCTCTTATGAGCATGAATAGTATTTTTTGTTTTTAGTTTGGTTTGTTTGATTTTTATGAAAAGAAATAAACTATTATAATTATAAAAAACTCCCACAATTAAAAGTGGGAGTTTTTTATATTTGATAATTTAATTATGCTAGTTTGTTTGTTTCAAAACACGATTTCAAACAGAAATTTTTCAGATTTTTTTATCTGTGTTAAATATTCAGTTAACTTTATTATAAATTAATCAAACAGGTTCTATTTGGTATTTTTCTTTTACTGATCAACTTTTTCCTTCTGTTTTTTGATATTCTTTGTCTCAAAGTGGTCTAACCGAATTACTTATTTTTTTCATTTCTGGAGTCCAAGTATCGAAAACTATCTCATACTCTTTACCATCTTTTTTAATAGTTTTAATAAATCATTCATTCTTGATTGCTTCTTTTATTTGTTCTGGTGTAAATTTATATTTTTCACCATCAATACTTATACCATCTTCCATATCATCTATCACTTTATCCAATTGTTTGAACCATGGTTTTATCAAAAATTCCTTCAAATCTTCTGATTCTATAGGGTTATCCAAGTTTCTATCAAGATTAAGACTTTTATACATTGATGGTATATAATCAATCTTGTCCGATAATCATCGATCACTTAAATCATTTTTATCAAAAAGATATTTTTCATTACCATGTTTATACACATCTCGTAATCTAGGAAATTTTCGATCTCATATTTTTTCTACTTTAATATTTAATGATTCTTCATTAGTTTCTTCGTTCGGTACTTCCCCAATAACATCTTCTTTTTTGTTATCATTTTCGATAATAGATTCATCAGCTTCTTCTTTATTTTCATTATTATTTTCAATATAAGATTCTTCTTCAGATTTTTTTTCTTTTACTTTTGTTTCCTCATCATTATCAACTGTAGTATTTGATCAGATTGGTTCTGATTCAACCTCTTCCGTTGGCTTTACAATGTTTTTATTTTTTACATCTTGTATAAGTCATCTAAGAGTTAAACCTCAAATTATACCATCAGCCTTTCACTCAGTTCATTCATCTTTATTTTCTCAAAGATAAGAAGACTGAGGTCTTGATTCTTCTCAATAATTAAGATTCTGGAATTTTAACAAAGCTATATACAAATCTTTTTGTTCTGTTAAAATCCTACCAGGATAATAACTAGTATTAGTTAAATCTAATTTGTTTCAATTAATTCAAGTATATCATAAATATGACAATAATATTTTAACTCCTAAATATGGATCAGTAACTTTTGAAACATCAATATCTTGTCAATCAATATTTAGTTCTCAGAAATTTTTTAATTCATCTAAGAAATTATCTTGATTCATGGCTCAAAGATTAGTTCGAATATTTGGTCTAATATTTACATATCTCGCAGTTTGGAAATTCTTCATAAATTTTTCCTTTGTAGTTTTTAAATCTTGATCCGAAACTACAGAATTATCGATCTCTGATTGTAATTCTTCTAAATCCGTAGAAATTATTTGTTCTATTTCATCAACTTCCAATTTATTGTTTTTGTTTATATCTCACAAAACCTCTTTGTTGTTTGCATTTTGATTATTCTCACCAAAATATTTGTTTGAAAGTCCTTCTGATGGATTTACCATTTTAAAAACATAATATTATAAAAAATATAATATTATTATAAATAAAATTGTGTTTTTTGTCAAATATTGAATATCTTTTTTATAAAACTAATTTTTAAAGTTTGAATCATATCTTTCTATAAACATCTTGGATTTTCTTTTCTGCGATTTCATTTACATACTTTGCATTTTTTGCTAATAAATCGATTACTTCTTGATCTGAAATTTGACTATATCTTTCTTGAATTGGTTTAAGAAATTCCATAATTTTTTGGAAACAATATTCTTTGGCGTCTTTGTAACTCAATCAACCTGCCTCATATTTATTTCTTAGCTCCTTATCTTCTTCTGCTGTGATGAATAATTTAGTTAAATTATATACGTTACATTCATCTGGATTCTTTGGTTCTTCTATTGCCTTTGTGTCTGTCGGAATTTGTTTAACTCTTTTAAAAATAGTTTTTTCATCATCTAATAATCATATATAATTGTTGTATGACTTTGACATTTTACGACCATCAGTTCATGGTATCAATCAAAGACTTGGATTTATTTTTGACTGAGGAAGTTTAAATGTTTCTCCAAAAGTTTTGTTAAACTTTTGGGCAATATCTCTAGCATACTCTACATGTTGCTTTTGGTCCTTTCACACTGGGATAATGTCTGCATCATAAAGGAGAATATCTGCTGCCATAAGTATCGGATAACAAAATACTCAAACTGAAATTTCTTTGGCTTTTCATTTATCTAAAGCTTCTTTGTAGCTATGCATCCTCTCCATAAATCACATATGAGTAGTACAAGTCAGCACCCAATTTAATTGAGCATGTCATGCTATATCTGCAGGATTGTAAATGACAAATTGTTTAGCATCTGCTCCACAAGCTAGATAAAGCTTCAAGGCCATGATTGAATTTTCTTTCATCTCCTGTTGATCGTGGATTTGAGTAAATCCGTGCATATTTGCAAGAAATAAGAAAAATTCTGAATCTGGATTTTCTTTTCAAAGATCTATCATTTGTTTGATTGATCCAAAGTAATTTCATATGTGTAATTGTTTACCTGTCGGTTTTAGTCATGTAAGGAATCTTTTTGCC
>DATFJH010000115.1:0-2224 GCA_035269265.1 Candidatus Absconditabacterales bacterium | reverse complement strand
AAGAATCTAGTGAAGCAAAAAGAGAGAGACGAGAAAAAATTAGAGATTTAGCATGAGATGATCCAGAAAAGATTGGGAAATTAAAAGAAGTTCTTTATGATAATGATGAAGAACAAAAAGAATCTGATAAGCATTCTGAAGTATGACAAGGAAAAGAACAAAAAGAATCAATAGAAGATCTACCAAAATTAGAAAAAGAAAACTTCCGTATAAATAGCAAAAAATGGAAAGAAATTATATTTGATCCAAATGGAGTAAAAGTAAAAGTAAATCCAGAGTGAGATGCTTGGGAATATCTAGAATGAGATTATAAATGAGAACAATTTTTTACAAAGGCATCAGCTATCAGAGAGACAAAAAAAGCAGGTAAAACTTTACCAAAATCTTCGAACGTATTTGAAGATATTATAAACAAAAAATACGAATGAAATTACAAAAACTTCTTAAAATGAGAAAATATCAAGTTCTGTGGTTGGTGTGGTCCAAGCGACGAGACATTCGGGACATTCTACGATATTGATGAAGTTTTCAATATATGGTGTGAGGATGGTTCCAACTTCTACGGGGACAGAAACGGATGGGTTCATGGCAATAAAGATGATTATAGTTTTTCTGTTCGTTGTATTCAGGACTAGATTTATCCCGCTTTTTGCGGGATCCGATTCATTTGACTACTTGCCCCGCTGAATAGCGGGGTTTGACTATTTTAAAAGCTGAGGATTTTGTTCTCAGCTTTTTGTTTTGTTATTTTATGTGTTAGAAGACGCAAATGTCAATTTTCTTGTCACAAATTCAGTTTTGAATCGTATAAACTAATAGTAAGAGTTTATACTTGTTTATAAAAAATGCATAGATTTATATGTCTAGATATTGCTTATAATATGCCTTTAGGTGTGAAAACATCTAACTTTTTTGCGTATCTAGATAGGATTTATATCGTCCCCAAAGTTATTTAAACTAATTTAAAGACAAACAAATTAAGTCCCGATCTAGATATATTATATCAGAACGGGGCTTTTTTAATGTTTGAAACAATGGAAATGAAAGAATTAAAATTGAATATAAAAAAATATTACCGATTTGAGATATCGTCTATGATTTTGTTTGCTACTCCTATTATTGTTTTGTTTTGGCAGGATAATGGTCTGAGTATGATGCAAATAATGATATTGCAGTCTATTTATGCTATACTTGTCACAGTTTTGGAAATACCAACTGGATATATAGCAGATATCTATGGTAGGAAAAAATCTTTGATTATATGATCATTGATACATGCTTTTTGAGTATTGTACTACGCTATAGCAAAAGATTTTGTAGGTTTTTTGATAGCTGAATGACTTTTTGCTATAGGTATATCTTTGATATCGTGAGCAAATTCTGCTTTTTTGTATGATATGTTGTTGGAAAAATGACAAGAGAGGAAATACAAAAAAATACTGTGAAATAGTACTTTTTATCTTTTGATATCGATGGCTGTTGCACAGATTTTGTGAGGATTTTTGTGAGAGATTAGTTTTAGTTTGACTTTTTATTTATCTTTTGCGTTCAACATACCTTCGGTATTTATAGCACTATCTATGAAAGAGCCAAAAAGAAATATAAAAATTATCAAAAAATGATATGTAAAACAGCTTTTGTTTATAATTAAAAAATCTATTGTAGACAACAAAAAGTTGAGATATATATTGATATGAGCTGGTTTGATATATTGACTAAACAATATTGCTCTATGGTTTTATCAGCCATATTTTGAATTATCATGACTTGATATTGTTTATTTTGGTTTTATATTTGCTGCGTTTCAGATTTTTGCAGGTATTAGTGGAAAATACGCACATAGGATAGAGAGATTGTTGTGAGAAAAAAAATCTATTGTGTTGTTGTTGATATTGTTGGGGATAAGTTATATCTTGATGTGAAAATTCGTTTTTGCTTTTTGATTTTTGTTTGCATTTTTACAACAATTTGTAAGATGATTTAGTAAAGTAGTTTTTGCAGACTATATAAATAAGTTGATAGATTCAAAAAATAGAGCAACAATCTTGTCTATACAGAGCATGTTGTCTAGATTAACTTATGCTATGATAATACCCTTTATCTGATATTTGGCAGATATATATAGTATCTCTGATGCACTTTTTGTGTCTTGAATATCTGTTTTTGTTATATGAGCTATATTTATAGTTTTGCTATATAAGTACAAAATATTTTAAAAAACCGC
>DATFJH010000114.1:0-6576 GCA_035269265.1 Candidatus Absconditabacterales bacterium | reverse complement strand
AATGAGAATTGCAATACCCAAGGACTTATATGAGGTCTATCCAAGATTTTTTGAACGCTTCCTTACGGAAGTTATGGATTATTTAACCAATCAGGTCGGTGGTAATTCAGAGTGGTATGCAGGCACTAGAAGTGTTGAGCATGAAAAAGAAATCAGAAAGTTGATTTCTAAGGATGATTTTGATTTTAATGATCCCTGGGAATGTAATTGTTCAGCTTTGATTTACATAAGATCTTTTTATGATAATTATGCTGAAGGAGATGTAAAATCTATTCAAGTTCCTAAAGAGGATTATATTCTCTTTGTACAGGAATTTAGTGTCCACGAAAGAAGCTTCCTTCAAAAAAAATATGGAGGAGAGTTAAATGAGTGGAAAACAAGTTATGATAGTGAAAATGAGGTTTATTATGTAGGGGTTCCTCTCTATTAGTTATGGTATGAACAGCTTGTGAATTTTACAAGCTGTTTTTTTATAATAAAATTGAATTTACTCACTAAAAACATAAGTTAATATTTGTTTAATATATTATACCAAAAAATGAAATTCCAAGTTTACAACACAATGACACACAAAAAAGAAGATTTTGTTCCTCGTATTGACGAAGGAAAGGCTGATTTTGTATGAATATATTCGTGTTGACCTACAGTATATCGAAATCCACACATAGGAAATATGAGAGCTTTTTCTTTTGCTGATTTACTTAGAAATACAATCAAAAATATTTTGTGATATCCTACAAAACATATCATGAATCTTACAGACGTATGACATCTTACAGATGATTGAGATGATGGTGAAGATAAGATGGAAAAGTGAGCAAAAAGAGAAAATAAAACAGTACGAGAATTGGCAGATATGTATATTGCAAAATTTTATGAATATTTAGATTCTCTAAAAATAGAAAAATTTGATGTATTTTGTAGAGCTACAGACCATATCCAAGAACAAATAGATATGATTAAGACCTTAGAAGAAAAATGATATACATATGAAATTCCAAATGACGGTATTTATATGGACACATCAAAAATAGATGACTATGGTAAATTGGCTTGATTAGAAAATCAGTCATTAAAAGCATGAGCCAGAATTCAAAATGAAAATAAGAAAAATCCTACAGATTTTTCTTTGCGAAAATTTTCTCCAAAATGAGAGAAAAGACAAATGGAACGAAATAGTCCACGATGAGTATGATTCCCAGGTTGGCACTTAGAATGTAGTGCGATGTCTAGTAAATACTTATGAGAACAATTTGATATACATACATGATGAGTAGATCATATTTGAGTTCATCATACCAATGAGATTGCTCAAAGTGAATGCACTTTTTGACTAAAACCACGAGTAAAATATCGAATGCACAATCAGTTTTTAAATCTTGGATGAAAAAAAGTATCAAAATCAGAATGATGATTAGTTACTGTAGAAGATTTAGAAAAAGAATGATATAGTGGTTTAGATTTAAAGATGCTTTACTATACAGCTCATTATAGGTCTTTTTTAGATTTCAATCAAGATGTACTTGATCAAGCTCAAAAACAAAGATACAATATAATCAAAAAAATATATAAATTTTTAGGTGATGTTGTTGAATTAAAAGGCTCTTACAGAGATGTAGAATCACAGTTAAATACATCAGAGTGAAAAGAGTTTTTAAATAACACAGTTTCTTCAATTTTAGATGATCTTAATACACCAAAATTATTAGCTGAAATAAATAAAGCATTACACAATCCAAATTCAGAAATAATTTCGATAATTAAACGATTAGATAATAGTTTGTTAAGACTAAATTTATTCGATTTTTCAATATTGTCATCTTGAGCTAAGTCGAAAGATATAGAAATTCCACAAGAAATTGAACAACTAGCAGAGGAGCGTGCAGAAGCAAAAAAGAATAAAGATCGAGCTACGGCAGACAAAATTAGAGATGATTTAAAATCACAATGACGAAACATATTAGATAATAAAGACTGATTTGAAATAGAAAAGATTTAGGTAATTCAAAATTCTTCCCTTGGGGGAAGTTGTTCTGTCACACAGACTTGTGTGACTAGTTTGGGGTAATTTTATATATAATCCCCATCTAGCTTCGCGAACAACTTCCCCTGTGGGGAAGAATTCTTTTAAAACAAAAAAGCTACGATTTTATTTTAATCGTAGCTTTAAATATTTTATTATTTTTTTATTCTTCAGTTTCTTGTTCCAATTCCAATAGTCTTGGATTTGGGCCAGTTCTAAATGGAAAGTCTTCTGGTACGTAATACCCTTTTATTTGACTCAAACATTTTGTTACATTACTTTGCCAATTAATTGGACTAGAAGCATATATTTTACCATCTTTATTTCCATATCTACTAAGTTGTTTTATTGTATGGTATTTTCACAAATATCTATTATTCAAAGTATCTGATATAGCTCTAGCACCAGCCAAAGCTGAGCTAAATGATATTCTGTTTCCACTATCGTCGTTTCATACATTTCATATATTGTTTGATGTAGATAGATAATTACCCAATGTACTTTCTGCAAATGCGATACAAATTACTACATCTCTATCCACATTTTTTTCTTTTATTGCATCTTCCCAGAAAGCTAATTGTCTATAGATTCATACACCGTAAGTATTAATAAATTGATTAGCTCTTTCTGTTACAGAATTTCAAGTCATAATTTTCAATTCAGAGATATCTATTGTCCTAGCATATTTATCATTTAGATATTTAATATTATAATCTTTTGGTATAATTTCTTTATCTTCTACTACACTTAGATCTAATAATTGTAGAGGATCTACAGCAATACCATCTTTAAATGTAAAGAAAGTTAAATTTGGTCATTTAGATATGAATCCAGCACCTTTAGTACCAGGTTCTCAACCAGAATATCCGATTAACTGACCCCTTCTGACGATATCTCCCTTTTCTACTACAGCTTTGTTTACAAACATATAAGCTGACACATATCATTTAGGATGAACTACAAGTATCCAGTTAATTCAAATTCCAGGATTATCTGTTACATGATATACAATACCATCATTTGCTGAGTATAGAGGAGTCCCTTGTTCTGCTTTGATTTGTAATCCTCGATTAGGTATTCCATATTCTTTTTCAAAATTCTCATCTCCAAAATACATTTCAATATCATTTATAGGATACATTGGCCATGCCATAGGTTGGATATCTGACTCATTTTCTATTTTTTCTTCATATATTTTATCTAATTCTGTCAATTTATCTTCCATATCAAATGTTACATTGTAATCTTTTTGTGTAATACTATTTACAATAGAAAGTATAGCATTGTGTACGTCTTTTCTACTATCAAAAATCATATTAAAATTTTGTTCTGCTAGTTGATCATCTCTATACAATTTCATAAATTGTATCAAATAATTTTTTTTCTGATGTAATGTTTCTAGTATTACTTGATAATCAGCCACATCTTTACTAGCTTTTAATTTTAATTCATTTAGTGTTTTAATTAATTTAATTTGCTTATCTTTATCGGTATCTAAGTTCTCCATAAGTTCATTAAATTGTATTAATATAGATTTAATTATATATTCATTAGATAGTGACAATGGAATATTATCTGATTTTGTAAATAATTTAAAATCATCTAACTTATCTCAATAAAAAAGTTCATTATCCATTTTATATAAAAAGTTAGCAAACTGTTCAATATAGATTTTTGTATTATCTAGTCATGCTCTTGTATCTTTTAATTGTTTTGCAGACAAAAATATCTGTTTTTTATATACTGCTATTTTTTGCAACATTGTACCTACATAATCTGTTGTTTTATTTATATCTTGTATCACTGATACTATTTCTTCTCTAACTTCTCTATACTTTTGTGATAATTCACCATCTGAAGTTATTTCTTTGTTGTCTAAAGCATATAATTGATCAGTAATATCTTCTATACTTTCTTGCAAATCTTTTATAGTTTCTGTAGCATCCTTAACATCAAAGTTATCTACGTTTTCTTTTGATTGATATACACTCTGACCAAATGTAATAGAAAAAAGTCACAATATTGCAAAAGAAATAGCTATTAATGCTTTTGATATTATTCTATAATTTAATTTATGGATTATCATTTTTATTTATCTTATTTTCTAAATTATATTATAATATTAATCTTAATTATTTAAATAATCAAAAAAATGAGCTATTACACTCATATAGATTTGACAAAAATCGTAAAATATGTTTTTTCTTCTTTATAAGAAAGATTTTTTTATTTTTTCAGCTATTTCAACATATTCATCATCATCAAACCATTTACGATTTTCTGAATTTAAATCATTTTCAGCTCCAATAGGACAATCTGGTATTAGATGAAAGTGTAGATGATTAAAACTCTTTTTAGTATTTCATCAAACCAAACCATCTCTCAACAATAAATTTACATCGGGATGTCTTTTGTGTAATTTAATAGTCCAAGATTCTAATAATTCGAACATTTCTATTTTTTCATTATGTTCCATATCCTTAACTACATATATTCTTCTTTTTGGAACGATTAATAGATGATCTTCTACATACGGAGCACGAGCAGGAATTACAAAAAAATTATCACTTTCATCTACTACTTCTTGCGATTTTATATGTAAAAAAGGATCAAAGTTTTTACCCAGTGTTTGTAGTGCTTCATGATATTTCATTTCAAAATTCTATTTATAAATTGCCTCCCTTTTGAAGGGAGGTGTCAAGCAGTAAGATTTTTGGTGCTTGACGGTGGGTTTTGTTTTTTTTGAACCCCCTCTTCCCCCTTTATAAGGGGGGACTATTTATGTAAAGTCATTAATATGTATTATTTTATCCCATATATCCATTTCTTGGATTTGTTGACTATGAGTTACCGTATATAGTTTCAAATCTCTTTGTTTTACAAAGTCACTTAGCATTTCTGCTACTTTTCCTACAGTATCAGTATCTAAGTTGTTTATAGTTTCATCCAAGAACAATATTGGTGATTTCATATAACTAGATATAGCTAACATCCATACTAACTTCAAGATTACTTTTTGTCATCCACTCAAAGATTTGATATCCCTTTCTCCTTTGTCGTCATACACCTTTACATCCATTTCCAAATTATCATTTTTTTGCAATAGTTTTATATCAATATTATATTCTACTACTTGAGCCAAGAATGAATTGATTATATCAGTCAATACCGGTAAATATCATTCTAAAACAAACAATAATAATTCTTTTGAAAAAATTTGATACAGGTCTTTAACTACTTTTTCATCTTCTTTCAGTTTTTTTATTGATAATTGACTGTCTTTAAATTCATCAATAATATTTTTTATATCGTGCAAATTTTCTTGCATATTTTTATTTATATTGTCTAATTTATTTATCTTTTCTATTTCAAAAGTTTCTAAAATATTCTTTTGTTTTAGTGTTTCTTTTTCGATTTCTTCCAATTCTTTCTCTATTTTTTGATTTTCTTTTTCAATATTTAATGTTTGTTCTCAAATTTTTATTTTTTCATTTTTATAATTTTCTAATTCTTTTGCTCCACTTTCTAAAAATATAATTTCTTTATCTAAAGTTTGTATAGATGATTGGATTTTTCTTCGATCCTTATATTTATCTTGAGTATTTTTATAATCTATATTAGTCAAAAATTCTCTCAAGGTTGTGATTAGCTTCTCGATTTTTCAATATTCAGTACTTAATTTTTCCATTTCTTCTTTTACATTAATTGTTCATTCTGAGCTAAGCGAAGAATGTACTTCTTTAGTTTTTTCTTCTATATTTTTTATTTTTGATTCAATTTGAATTTTTTCTTGTTTAAAATTATTCATTTGCCTTTCCAATTCTTCAAAAGTCTTTTTATTTATATCTTTGATAAAAGGACAGTTTGCATTTATTTTTACACAATTAAATTCTGCCTCATCATTTACAGTTTTATTTAAGTCGCTTATTTTGTTTTCAATACTTTTCAACTGTTCTTTCAAGTTATTTTTATTTTCATTTAAGTTTTTTAATTCAACTTCCTGATTCTTTTTTTCAGATTCCATTTTAAATTCTAACTTTTCAATTCTTAATTTTATGTTTGTTTTTTGATCTGCAAAGTTTTGTCATTTAGAAATAGCATTGTTTATCAATTCATTTAAATCTTCCAAAGACTTTATTTCAGTACTTAAATATTCTTTTAACAAATCTGGTATATTTATATTAATGTTTACTCATTTCAAAATATCATCAGATTTTCAAATTAAATCTAATTTTTCTTTCTTCTTATTTTCTATTTTTTTTGGATCAATTTTATTTATTTTTTCATCAATATTTTTAATTTTACTTTCTAATTCTTCTTTTAATTTTCAACCATCACTTTTAATTTTTAACTTTTCACTTTTAACTTTCTCATGGTGTTCTAACTTCAAAGATACTTCTTTATACTCTCACTTTTTGTCTGATATATATTTTTCAATTTCTATATGAAAATTCTTATCAAATCACTCCAAACTAAATTCATTTATATTCACTTTATCAGCTACCGTCTCCAACTCCTGAATAAATTCTTTATATTCAAGGGGGGCAGGGGGG
>DATFJH010000113.1:0-4395 GCA_035269265.1 Candidatus Absconditabacterales bacterium | reverse complement strand
CAAAAAATCAGTAAATGGAAAAAGAATTAGTGCTCACAGTATTCATCACAAAGCAGCTAAAATTACATAAAATTCCTTATTATGATTCATAATATAATTTGCTGTATTTTGTGGTATACTATGAAGTAATATTGCAATAGTGGTAGCTATACCAAATTCAGTTCATATAGTAAAAGCAGAAAATATTATTACTCAATGAAGCATATTATGAATCAATGTTCATGCAAACATCAGAGTTTTGTTTGAATGTCAGTCATGTTTGTTACAATCTAAATCTTTACAGTGATGATGGTGAAGAAATAATTCAAATATATAAAATACAAATAATCAAACAAGAAAAAAAAATCCAATTTTATGCTCATCTAGTCAGCTATGAATTATTTCTGGTAAAAATCACAAAAATATCATTCATAGAAGTATTCATACCGTCATTGCTATGAAAAAATCTAGATATTTTATTAGTTGTTTTTTGAATAATCTTAATATAAAAATTAACAATATTAAAGTAGATCAAATTATTAAGTTTGCTATAAGTGATTGTGTAAATGGCATTTTTAATTAAATAATTCTAAAACTTTAGAATCTTTTCATTGAACAATTAAGTCACTTCATCCTCATCTTAGATCTAAATCTTTTGCTATTGTTTTTGCAGAACTATCTGACTTTGATGTTATAATTGCAAATCATCATTCATTGTTGTAAATAATCAGATCAATATTTTGAAACAATCATTTTGCTTGAAAAACAACGTCTTTGAAAGAAATATCCTTAAGAGAATCTATTTCAGAAACATTTATAATTTTATCAAATATCTTATTTGATTTTGATTCAACCGATTTAAGATTTTCTATAATTAGTTTTGTATTTATGGATTCAAATTTTGATTCCATTAATTCTTTTTCTTTAAGTTCTTTTTCTATTTTATCTAATATTTGATTTTCTGCTTTTACTCAAAGTTTATTTTGCACCTCATGCAAAACATCTCTCATTTCTAATATTCTTTCAAGTACTTTTGGTCAAGTATAGGCAGATATTCTTTTAATACCACTAGCCACAGCTTCTTGATTTACTATAACGAAAGATCAAATGTCCCTAGTATTTTCTACATGTGTTCATCCGCAAAGTTCAGTAGAAATTGAACCCCCTGTTTCCCCCTTAATAAGGGGGACCGTATTTATTGATATCACGCGAACTGTATCTCAATATTTTTCTTCAAAAAATGCTTTAGCTCATTGCTTTTGAGCTTCTTCTAAAGACATTTCTTGATTTAATACTGGTAGCGCTTGTAATATTAAATCGTTAATATTTTTTTCTATTATAGTTAATTCTTGATTTGTAAGCATCCTTTCTGCTTGAAAATCAAATCTCAGTAAATTATCATCTACTAGAGATCAAGCTTGTTTAGTATTTGGAAAAATATTTGAAAGCTCCGCATGTAAAAGATGTGTCGCTGTATGTGCTCTCATCTTTGCAAATCTTTGTGCTTTATCTACTTTTAATTTCATGAAACATGATTTATTTGTAAATATCTTATTTGTCATTTCGAGTTTCATAACTTGCGAGAAATCTATTTCTATATATAAAGAGATTTCTCCACTCAATCATTTCATTCTTTCGGTCGAAATGACAGGGGTTGATTACTATTCTACGCAAACTTCGTTTTCTGGATATCGTGTACCTCAAATCTCATTACATTCTTCTTCTGCTGAAACCATATTTTCTGGATTTTCAAAACATTCTTGTACTTCTTGGTCTCGAATTCATCCTGCAGCTTCACATTGAGCAATAATTTCTGCGGAATTATCTTGTTTTGGTCAAGCTAAATACATTACTGCTGACAATGCTGTAAATGCCAAAAAGAATACTAATACTGCTATAGTAGCAATTTTTTTTCAGTTCATAATCGTTTTTATAAAATAATATAAATAATATTTATTTGTATATAGTTTTGTGTCTCTTATTCAACTTTTTTACTAATTATTTGTACATCTTCCAAACCTTTTAATTTTGAAACTTTTTCTAAAAACCAACTTTTAATATCTGATTTTTCATATTTTTTTCAATTTATAGACTTTAAAGCTATAGTTGGTCATTTTATATCCTTTAACTCTATAAGAGAATAATTATCTTTTAATTTTGTCAAAGAAAATAATTTGCTATTATCGTCAATATTTCTTCACATAACTCAAAATCATCGATCAAATAATTTTAATCTACCATATTTTATTAATTCTGCATCCAGTGGAAAAATATCTTTTGGAAATTTTTCCAGCAACAACTTTAACTTGTCTGTATAACCTCATTCTGTCAGTAAGCATCAACCACCAGGAGCTTCATAATCTTTTAATCAAAACTTTTCAGCTAATTTTATTTGAGCCTGTCTTCATCTTCATTCTATTTCTAATAGTTGATCTCTATCTACTAATCATTCTTTTTCATAAACGGTTTCTTCTAATAATTTTGCAGACATTGGTCTAAGAATATCTCTTCATGTAAGTTTACGGACATTTACCAATGCTTGTCTATTTTGACTCATGGGTCTTTGTCACAGAACTTCTCATGATGCAATTATATCATATCATTCTTTATCAGCTATTTCTCATGCCATACGAAACATAAATCAATGACAATCTATGCAAGGATTTAGATTTTTACCATATCAATATTTAGGATTTTTGAGAACTTCAAAATGTTCATTTGATATATCTATTGCCATAAATTTTATTCAAAATTTCTCAGCTTGTCTTTTGGCTTTTTCTTTACCAAAAAATGGTGTAGTGAATGTGAGAGCTGTACAATCTATTCACTGATTTTCCAATATTTTAATCGCTAACAAGCTATCAAGTCCTCAAGAGAACATTACAAGTGCTTTTATCATAAGAACAATTTAATCTAAACTAACGTAAGGAACGCTCGCGAGCGTTCCCTACAAAAATGTTTTTGTATATCCTAATCTTCTTTTGGTAAGTTTAACTTTATATTAAGCATATCTAATTCTTTATCGTCAATAATTCCAGGAGCTCACATCATCACGTCCTCTGCTCTACCAGATTTTGGGAAAGCATAGCATTCACGTATATTATCTTCATCGAGCAATATCATCATCACTCTATCAAATCCTATAGCAAAACCTCAATGTGGAGGTGCTCAATATTTGAAAGCACTGTACATAGCACCGAACTTTTCTTTTATTTCTTTTTCTCACATTCATGCTGCTTGAAAAACTTTCAATAAAACTTCTGGATCATGATTACGTATAGAACCTGATAAACACTCAAATCAATTAATTATAAGATCGTATTGTGTGGTTTCTAACTCCATAATATCTTGTGTATCAAACGCTTTTTTTCATCATTTAATATTTGAAAATGGATTATGTGCAAAATCTAGTTCTCATGTTTCTTCGTTTTCTTCAAACATTGGAAAATCCTCTATTCGAACAAAAGATAGTTCATCTTTATTTACTAAACTATATTTGTCTCTAATTGCCAATCTTACCTTATTTAGTGTTTTTACTGTGGTTTTGTATCTGTCAGCAACGAATAATACACAATCTCACTCTTTTGCTTCTAATTTGTTTTTAATATTTTTAAGTTCTTCTTCGTTGAAGAATTTAACTATGCTACTTTGTGGTCATTCTGCTGTAAAATTAATATAAGCCAATCATTTAGCTCAAGCTTCTTGAGCTATTTTTGTCAGTTCATCTATTTCTTTTCTAGAAAAATTTTGATTATCTACCTTTATTGCTTTGATAGATCATTTTGGTGTATTCGAAACTGTCTTGAATACTCAGAATTCAGAATTTTGAAAATCTTTAGTCATATCTACAAACTCCATACCAAATCTAAGATCAGGTTTGTCTGTACCATATTTGTCGATAGCATCTACATATTTCATCCTTACAAAATTAGTAATAATTTTCTTGTGAGGTACTAATTTTGAAGTCATATCTTTCATAAATCATTCTACTACATTATATACATCTTCTTGTTCTACAAAAGACATCTCACAGTCAATTTGATAGAACTCACATGAATGTCTATCAGCTCTTGGATCCTCATCACGGAAACATGGAGCTATTTGGAAATATTTATCAACTCAACCAACCATAAGTAACTGTTTATATTGTTGTGGTGCTTGTGGTAGAGCATAAAATTTACCTGGATTTACTCTAGAAGGGATTAAATAATCTCTAGCTCATTCTGGAGAAGAAACGGTAAATATAGGTGTTTGTATTTCTAAAAAATCTCTATTTGTAAACCAGTCTCTAGTGAATTTTGCCATTTGTGTCCTAAACTCTATATTTCTCAAAACAGGTTTTCTTCTTATATCTATATATCTATGCTTAAATCTATTTTCTTCGCTAGTTTTTGGGTCGTCTGTAATTGTGAATGG
>DATFJH010000112.1:0-5487 GCA_035269265.1 Candidatus Absconditabacterales bacterium | reverse complement strand
TATATATAAGTAAGATTTTTATCTTTTTGATCGAGTAGGACCTTTTCTCGCCTTTTTCAAACCTGGTTTTTTTCTTTCTTTAATTCTTGGATCTCTTTTCAACAAACCATAAGGTTTTAATTGAGTCCTAAGATCTGCATTCCAATCAATCAATGCTCTAGCAAAACCAAGTTTTATAGCATCTGATTGACCTGCCAAACCTCATCATCTAATCACAATTTCAGCATCAAACTGCTTTACATAATCTTTACCAAGAATTATCAATGGCATAATCGCATTTTCATACAAATGACTATTACCACCAAAATATTCTTTTAATTCAATTTCTTTGTTACTAGCAAGTCTTGTATTAAACTTTCCTTTCCCCTTCGGAAACAGTTTTACTACTGCTGAAGTCTCTTTTCTTCTACCTACAGCATAGTTGTATTCTTTTGTAGCCATTATTTATACAATTTTACAGGTTTAAAATTATCATATTTTGTAGTTGTATCTACAACCAATTTAAGTCTTTTCATTCTTCCATCCCTCAACTTATTTTTAGGAAGCATACCTCTTACAGCAAACCAAAGAGCCTTAGATGGATCTTTTTTTATCAAGCTTGCTAAATTAATACTTTTCACATTACCTTTATATCCACTATAAGAATAATATGTTTTTTGTTCCAACTTATTATTTCAAGTTACTTTAAATTTACCTGCATTTTCTACAACAACATAAGATCATCCGTCCCAAAAATCAGATAAATAAGCATTATCTTTTCACATAAGCTTTTTTGCAATATCTACAGCCAATCTACCCAAAGTCAAACCAGTTGCATCCACTTTATATCGCTTTCTATTCTTTTCTTGATCTTCTCTTTTTACCCAAAGAGTTTTATTCAAGTCAGTTTTTGTAAATTCCATTTTTAAACCATTTTCTTTATATAAAAGTACATTATAATTTACCATTATTCCATAAAAAATATGGAAAAATTATTTATTTTTTCATAAACTAAATAAGCTTTAACATAATTTCTTCTGACGCATCTCATTTTCTATATCACAACTTATAAGTGCTAACAAAAGATTTATTTTTATTTTCAATATATTTTGGCAATAAATCATTTATAATTTTTTTACCTTCATCTTCTCAATATATTGTAGATTTTATAATCCTAATACACTCTCTCCTAGATTCTTTTTCTTCATTGTATCTAGTATAAGTTTTTACTAATTTAGAAAAAAATGAATCTGCTTCAGCTTTGAGTACCTTTGCTCTTTTTGGAGTAGTAACAATTTTACCATTTTTTACTAAACTCGTAAGCAAATTTCTCAAAAAAACTTCTTTCTTTTTTGCTCATGTATTAAGCTCTTTTAATTTATTAATTCTATGTCTCATTTTTTATAAACAACAATATAAACTAATTGTTAGTTGTTAATTGATCATTAACCATTCACAATTCTCTATTAACCAGCCAGCGCTTTTCCTATATTTCACAAAGATTGGTTTATTTCATCAATAGCTTTTCTTCAAACTCATTTCATCAAAAGCAATTCACCCTTTTTTTTCTTTTCTAAATCTTCAACATACAATATTTCATTTTTAATTAATGCATTTCTAGTTCTTTCACTCAGAGGTAATGCATCAATAGGCATTGTTTTAATATTACTTTCTTCTGTTAACTGTTCTTTCTCAAAATTCAAATCTTCATATTCCATCAAAACTGACTTGTCTATATAAACATTGTCAAATATAAACAACTTTGCATAAGAAGCTAAAACTTCTCAAGCAAACATCACAATTTCTTTTGGAGAAACTCAACCAAACAAAGACCTAATTTCAAGTTTTAAACTATCTTTTGTACCTCATGTAAAGTCATCAATGACTTCATCTACATCATATTTTATATAATCTACCAATCTGAATTCATTATCTATAACCAAAGTGTTTACATCTGTATTTTCGGCTTCATCATCACGATTTTTCAAAAAATCAACACTATAATATTTATATCCTTTTTCCACTCTTACATCCATATTTAATTCTAAAGATGGATCTGTAATTTCAAACAAATATTGATCATCATTCAACAATTCTACTCCACTTGGAAGCTTCAAAGATTTAGAATCATATTTACCAACTCCCTTAAATCTTTGTGGAATCCATTGAATATTTTCAACACTTTCGTCAAATTTAAACCTTAATTTTTTAAAATTCAACATAATATCTATTACATCTTCTTTCATTCCATCTACCACATGATATTCATGAGGAACTCATTTAATTTTCATTCACGTAACAGCTCATCAAAGATTATAAGATAATATAATTCTTCTAAGAGCATTTCAAAGTGTATGTCCAAATCATCTAGGCAAATAATTTAACTCAAATTTTGTTATATTGTTATCTTCTTCAGACACAATAATTTTAGGCGTTCCTATAAATTTTTGGATGTCTAGCATAGGTTTTTTTTAAAAGAATATAAATTTTTTTGTTTTATTTATGTAATTAATCTTAACTTTTTTCATAATTATCGACGTTACATTACCAATTTCCAATTGTATTATGCTCTCGCATAGAATTCAATAACCTTCAATATATCAGCCAAAACTCCAACCTCTCACAATTTTGGTAAAGCCAATACCTCTATTTCATATTTATTTCTATCTACCTTTACCCAAGATGGTATTTTAAGACTTTTATTAACAGAACTTCCTGCATACAAAGGAGATTCCTTTAACTTAGGTTTTAATGTAATTTTATCTCAAATCTTCAAAAAAGTAGAAGGAATATCATGTTTCTTTCAGTTCAACAAAAAGTGTCCATGATTTACCATTTGTCTAGCCTGTATAATAGTCTTTGCCAAACCAGATCTATAAACTATAGAATCCATCCTACCTTCAAGCATAATATACAAAGCCAAATCATGACTAATCTTATTATTTTTTGAATATTTTGATGAAGTTTTTTCTACTAATTTTGCAAATTGTTTTTCTGACAAAAGATAAGATCTTTTTAAGACCTGTTTATTTCTCAAAAGTTTTCCATATTCAGAATTTCTTTTCATAGAAGAACCATGTTGTCATGGAAGTGATCTTCTTTTCTTCACGTCATATTTAGCGCTTCAAAACAAATTAACTTGCTCTCTTCTACATAGCTTAAACTTTGGTCATGTATACCTCATTGGTTAAATGTTAATAATTATAAATTATTTCTTGAATTTTTAATTTGAATTCTTAATTCCTTTTTGGTCTTTTACCCTTACAACCTCAAAACTGTATTGGAGTTGCTTCTTTTATATAAAGCAAATCTATTAATCATATTTCATTAATAGCTTTAAATACACCATCTCTAGCCATTCAAACTCATCTCAAAACAACGCCAATTTCCTTTAGTCAATAATTTTGAGCCTCTTTTAAGAGATTTTTTGTTAAAACTTCTGCAGCATATGGTGTGTTTTTCTTTGCTCATTTATATCACAAAAGACCAGTACCTCAACCCAAAAGTTTGTTACCATCTTGATCACACAAATTAATTAGTGTGTTATTTTTTGTTGTATTAACAAACAAAGTACCTGTGGTTACCTTTATGTCTTTTTTCTTTCTTCCTTTTTTTGGAGTAGCCATTTAATTTTAATTAATAATTATAAATTATTTCTGAATTCCTAATTCTAAATTCTAAACTATTTTTTAAGTACAGGTCTAACTCTAGATCTACCCAAAAGCTTTTTAGCAGTTCTAGCATGTTTCCTAGTACATTGACCTCTAACAGGCAATCATAAATTATGTCTCATTCATCTATAACACTTAATTTCCTTAAGTCTTTTAATCGCTGAAGCAACATCTCTTTTCAAATCATTTTCCAAAACATATCCTTTTAATTCATCAGATATTTTCTTTTGTTCTTCTTCAGAAATATCTTTTACTTTTTTCATAAAAGGAATCTTTAGTTTATCTAAGATTTTTCTAGATCTATTTCTTCAAATACCATAAACATTTGTTAGTGCTATCCATATAGACTTTTCTTCTGGTAGAACATGTCACATCAATCTAAACATTAAATTATTTTTAAGTATTAAATAATCGTAATTTGCAAATTCTGAATCATAAATTCTGAATTATAAATTATCCTTGTCTTGTTTTATGTCTTGGATTTCTTTTACAAATAACATAAAGTTTTCACTTTCTCTTAACTATTTGACAAAACATACATCTTTTTTTTATTGAGCTTTTAACTTTCATGATAAACAATTAACTTATATAAATATTTAAACTCTATTTATTAAAACTTATTATTCAGCAACAACTTTTTCAGCATTATAATTATTATACCTATAAGTAATACGTCACTGAGTCATATCATATTGATTAACTTCTACCTTTACCCAATCTCAGGGTATAACCGAAATATGTCTTTGTTTCATTTTTCATGAAAGCTTACAACGTATTTCTGTACCAACATCTTTAAGTTTAACCCTCATAATTCCAGCAGGTAACTTTTCTAATACTTCTCAATCTCGTTCTAAAACTCATTCTTTAACCATTAAAATCTATTTTTTTAATTTCTAAAGTAGTTTGTTGTGGTCTAAATCCAAAATTTCTTTCATATCTATTTTTATTTTTGAATTTCAAAACATTAATTTTTTTTCATTTTTTAGTTTCTAATATTTCAAGCTCAACTTTGGCTTTTTCTACATGGGGTTTTCAAACAAAAACCTTTTCTCACTTTTCATCAAAAATAGACAAAACATTTTCATTTTTTATTTTATCTCATTTTTTTCATTCTATTTTGTCTACAACAATTTTATCTCATTTACTTACTATATATTGGTGTCATTGCAGTTCTATTACAGCATACATCTTTTAATTTTTTTAATATTTTAAAACAACAAAACTTAAGCAATCTTTCATAGTTGAGCCAAAGTATTATACTTTTTCTTATTTGTTCTATAAGCACTAGAAACTATAGCCTTAATTCTTTTATATCTCCTAGAACTAGGAAAATCATAAGAAACAAATTTTCTATACCATTTTGTACCATAGTGTCTTTGTTTTTTTGCTTTATCCAAGATATGAGAAGATCGTAATTCTTTTTTATAAAAAGAAATCATTCTTTCATTTGTACTTAGATCTCAAGTCCTTCGAACTGTAAATCACATAATTTTACTATTTAATAATAAATATTTTTAATTTGCCGAGGACCGGAATCGAACCGGTACTCCATAGTATGGAATTGGATTTTAAGTCCAACGCGTCTACCAATTCCGCTACCGAGGCTAATTTCTTAAATTCCTGTTTTTTAGTTACTTACGGCCTGTAATTTCTTTCAAAACTACGTTCCTATTCGTACTACTTTGATCCCAAAATGACCTTATTTTGGTAACACATTGGTAACAAAGTTCCAGATATCACTTTCAGTTCTTTTTAAAGAACGTTCGTGTAATTAAGAGCACGAAATATAAGGCATTACGAATTACTTCTACAAAGTAAATATGATTTAGTTTCGCTT
>DATFJH010000111.1:0-5370 GCA_035269265.1 Candidatus Absconditabacterales bacterium | reverse complement strand
TCCCAGAGTCGAATGTCATCTAATTGTTGTGATAAATTGAATATATTTTTAGATCAGGTATAACCTAATGATACATATCAATTAAGTCGAACTACATCTCAAATTTTATAATCTTTTTCTGAATACAAAAAATATTCACGACTAGAATTATCTTCAAAAATAAATCTTTGATAAGAATATATGTCAGAAATTATTCACGTTCAAACAAAATAAAAACCTTGTGGTCCATCCATATTTTGCGAAATTAATCATGTCGACATAGAAATAGAGTCTACTTTTTGTGTGTAAGTATAGTTTTTGAAAAATATTGATAATAACGATAGCACAAATGCTAAAATCACAAACAATATTTTACTTCTATGTTTTTTTAATCCCCCCTTATCCCCCTTAAAAAGGGGGACCAACAATATCGCTAAAATAACTAATACCAAAACCAAAAATGCTACAAAAACATTTTCAAAAACGGTTAATATTAATGTAAATATTGATAGTGAAATCAAGAACATGTATCATTATTTGGAATAAAATCCTCCCATTCTCACTACTCGACAACGTCATACATAATGGAACAAAGTGAAATGAAGCCCCGCAATATTGCGGGATAAAAATCCAACCTTTGCTACTTTAGGCTAGACTCTTCGCTCTGCTCTGAGTGACGGTAGTAAAAAAAGGACTAAAGGGTTATTATACGACCAATTTTTTATATCATCTTTTTTACCTTATTTGAATCAGATATTGACACAAAATCTTTCTTAAATAGCTTCAAAGGATACAAAAAGTGTAGCCTAGATCCTATTCAACCAGAACAAGATTTGAACAAGTTTAATGTTTCTCAAAGCGAATGTTTTGTTCGATCATATATTTCCAAGTCTGGGATTATTTTTCTAAGTTCATAATAAAATTCTTTATCAAAATTGATATCTCCTGGAAAAAATATTTTTTTATGTTTGGAGTATTTTGATACAAATGTTTTTATTTGTTTAATGCTTTTATTGTTGTAATATTTTGGTCATACATTTATTAAAACAAACTTATCTGCATGTAGGGAACGGTCGCGACCGTTCCTTACAACAGAGGACAAAACACTTTCTGAGAAATCTTTATACAACAAAACATTCTTTTTTGAATATTTCTTAGCTATCTTGACTGATCATTCTTCTCTACAAATCACTTTTTGAGTTTTTTTAAATATGTATTTAAAAAGTTCTTTTGTGTGTTTTTTGTGATCTGTACCAATTCATCCAACTAGAATAAAATTTTTGTTTCTAATGTCATGACGATACAAAATCATCAAATTCCATCCATCATGTGGAAATTTTCTAGACTCATCAAGTACTTCTCATCATCCAAAAACTTTAAAATAATTTCTATATTTATCTATTCATAAAAAAATTTGAAGTTGTCTAAATCTTTTGCTAATCACAGAGTTTTCTACAAAATCCAATTTATCCAAAATTCAATTATCTAAATAACTTTTGTTTTCTTGTATCCAAGATTTTATTCGCTGTAGTTCTCAAACTTCTACCACAAAAGACTCTGGGTTATATTCTTTTTGTAAATAATTTAACAATCAAAAAAGTAGCATCTCATCTCAGAAGTTTTTGTATCCATAGAATCATTTGAGGTAAAGTTTCATTATACGATAATAAGTTAAAATGTTATGTCATTTCGACTATCATAACTTGCGTCCCGATTCTTGAGTATCAAGAACCGAGGACACGCGAGATATGTCGGTGAGAAATCTCTTCCTGTCATTTCGACCGAGTGTATACAAGCGGAGAAATCTCTTATAAATTGTTTAAAGGGATTCCTCCATTTCATTCATTTTCACTCATTGCAGTCGGAATGACACATACTTATACAACCACCCGGGTGGAAGTCTATTTCTGCATCAAATAATCAATATATTCATTTTTCAATTGTTCATATTTTTGTTTAATTGGACTTGGAATAAACTCTGACAAACTTTCTTTGAAAAATAATGTTGGATTTTGTGGGTGTTTAGCTTGATACATCTCTTGAAAATCAGAAGTTTGAAATATTTTTCCATCTAACTCAAACGTAGATTTTCAATCACTTATAGCTTTTTCAATTTCATTTAGCAAGTTGAAGTAATTTTTGATATCTGTATCATAGTACATGATTTTTCGTTGATCTTTGAGATAATTTTCAAAACTATCAAAAAATTCTTTGTACAATTTATTTTGATTTACCTTTTTTGTAGACAATTTTGAATATGGCATATTTTTGCAATAAAATTTTTGTGATCAATAAGTTAGACAAACCTGATTTCAAATATTTTCCAACTTTGCTTTGTTCAATATTCCAAAATCTATAGTACTAACAGATTCTAAGACTCAATTTGATATTTGAAATTTTTCTCACTCTTCTGGTTCTGAATAACAAAATTTATCAAAAATATGATTTTCGTAACCTATTTCGACACAGCCAGCTTTATTTGGAATACCAAAATTTCATGTAATCAAAGTCTCTTGATTAGATACTAGTTGTCACTTAAGGTATTTCTTTCTATCTCAAATCTTGAGATAATATCAGCTAGATAGATTTAAAACCTGTCATTCTAATCCCTCCCGTCATTCAGACACTGAGTGTAACGAAGTGGAAGAATCCAGCCTGTTTATACTAGGATTATAGGCTAGATTATTCATCCCACTTTGTTCCATTCTGAATGACTTAGTGTGATCGGACTCGATGACAGTTTGCTGATATTCTTTAATCGCATTTTTATCAAACGAATAGAGTAGTCACACCTCTTCGCCAAGAGTATCTTTTCACAAAGGATTTGGCAATATAGACACTATTGATATATCAATTCACAACTGAGATATATCTGCGTTTTGATCTCAAGATGTCAAAGTCTCTTCTTTGTCCAAAAGTTCGTCAAGTTTTGGATCATAAACATAAGTATCAAAAGTTATTTCTCAATTAGATAACGATACTGATGTCTTTTTTGTATTTGGAAATGAAAATGTTCACTTTAAGGTCCTAATATCACCTGGAGAAATGATTCAATAATCTCTTAAATATCTTTTTGTGTCATTTATCATCAAATAAAATCAATCAGCGAAATCGACTGTAAATCATTTTTGCATAGAAATAGTAATTTCTTCATTTCATGAATCATTTCATTCTGGATTGTATAATATATTGTCTATATTGAATAAATAATCTTTGTTTATTTGTGTTTCGTCTACTGGACAGAGTCTTTGTCCATTACAAGAATCTCATCGCAAACCTAAGTTTTTGCTTTGTGCATAATTTTGTGCTGACTTAAATTCTGAGTTATATTTATAATCTTGATTTTTGTATGAATACTCTCGAGCATATCATTCGTGAATCATTTTTTGATTGATATTTTTTCAATTTAAGAAAATATATCATACAAATCTATCAAAATCATCTGTAGATGATTGTTCAAAAGAGACTGTTTTTCATGAAAGCAATGACTGTAAATAATCTTTTGCTTCTGGTCAGTAACATTCTACTTTTCAACATCTCAAAGTAGAGGATTCTGGAGCATCTATTCCTGCCAATCTAATATTAAATTCTTTTTGTGCATAAGAGATTTTGACAGTATCTCAATCAATTACTGATACAACTTCATAATCTCAGTCTGGTATTTCTTTTATTTTATTTGGATTATATATATAGGTGTCAACTATATAATTATTTGAATCTATTAAATTTACCGTGACTGGATTTTTATCATTTGTAGAATTGGGAAATGTGTAATTTCATTTAAAAACTTGTTCATTTCATTTTGAAAGAATTCATTCAATTAATTTATTTTTAGATTTTCAGTCTTTGATATATTGTATTTTGTATGTAGACAAATCAACTTGTGTACCAGATAGTAGTAACAAAGTAATAGTTTCATTATCTTTATCTGATCAATCTGGATTGTAACCTATATCTGTAATTTTTATTGTGTTTGTCTGCATGGGATTTTGTGGCAAAATTGGATCTTCTAGAACAGTGATTTCTTCTTCATCTACTCGAAAAGATAGTTGATCCAAAATATTTTGCTGATCTTTTTCTGATGCTTTTGACATAGAATTTCTACAATATCTATCTACTACATCTCAAGTCTCATCGTTTATTAAATTAACACAATAATCCTGACTAGTTGGAAATCAATAATTTCAAAGAAAAGACATAGTTGTACTGGCAAATAAAGTGTTTCATTTCACAGTTTGAGTTGATCAATCCAAGCTTTGCAAAGAATAATCTCTAAGATCAATATCAGAATTTGTTTTATTTTTGAGTTTTAATATTTGTAGATTTCAAAAATGTTTAATAACTGATATTTGTATTTCAGACGTTAAATCGCTATCTGAATTAAATTGTGGACTAGAATTTGATGAACATCATCACCCTCATCATACTGAAATATATTGAATAACTGGATCTGGTGTAATGTCTATAAACTGACTTTGACCTATACTTAAGCTTGGTGAAAACTTGTCTTGATAGTCAAAAACATCTGCACATTCGTTTGTTTGACCTCAGGCGTAAAGTGAAATATCTTCTTGTCAATTGTTTAAATAGACTATGTCCAAAATTATCCATTCCATAGACCAATCATCTCGTCAGTATAAGACAATTCGTCCAGAACTATTCAAAGAAAAATTTGTATCATATAAAGAATCTCGTCATTCATTGTATCGTTGATCGGTAGATGAAATTAAAAATCTTTTGTTTATTTCCATTTCACTAGCATCAAAAGCTACGGCTCAAGAAAGTGCAGATCACTCTAGCATTATATATGGATAATAATCATAGACATTATCTTGTGTGATTATTTCCACATATGGCTGATACAGATCATTTCAGTAATAAACTTCTGATATATTCGCTGTGCTAGTTTCTCGAAAATCATCACAATCTATTGGTAAAGGATCATTATATATTTCTTCTTCTCTAGCTTGTGTAACATCAATCAAGTTTTCTCATGTGGTGAAATATGTGGTAGGATTGGCTGCTATTCATCGATTGATATTGTAATATCTATCTCGGCTTAATCAAACTACAGTAGTTGTTCGAGAAGAATCACTTCAAATTTTTTCAAAAGATGTTTGTGCATCATCATAATATTGAACCTGTGTCTGGTGTGCATAAAATGTGTCTAAAACTTGTCAAGATCGAACTAACTCTAAATCAATTGCTCATGTGTCAAAATCTATTGCTCAAGAAATTATTTGAATATTTTCTCATGTCTGAAACATAGAGTACAAATTATTTGCAAAAACTTTTGAAATTCCTGCAGGAATATTGGATGAAATATTTAAATTAAGATTACCATTTATTGAAAAATCTCATGAAAATTCTTGTGTAGCTATATTTGTAATT
>DATFJH010000110.1:0-4572 GCA_035269265.1 Candidatus Absconditabacterales bacterium | reverse complement strand
GTAGTAATACTAGCATGCCCCAACAAAGTCTGAACGGCTCTAATATCAGCTCACTTTTTTATCAAAGTCGTAGCAAAACTATGACGAAGTGTATGTGGAGTTACTTTCTTTTTTACTCAAGCAATATCTTTGTACTTTCTTACAATATCTTCTATTGAATTTCTGCTAAGACTCTTTCCAAAACTATTCCCAGACAATGATATAAACAAATAATCACTTATATCAGTTCTAGCTTTAAGGTATTCCACCAAAGCTTCTTGAGCATTTTTTGTCATAAATATAGCTCTAATTTTTGATCATTTTCATACTACAGAAAACTGTTTACTATCTGGATTTATTTGTGATCTTTTTACATTGATAAGTTCTGAAACACGAAGCCCAGTACCATACAACATCCACAAAATTGCTATATCTCTTTTTCTTTTTAAATCATTCTTTTCTACTTGCATAGGAGCCTGCATAATAGACATTACTTCATCCTCCAACAAAAAATTTATCTCTCTATTTGGTATTTTAGCCAATTCTAATTTATCTGGAGACATACAATCTATATCATTTTTTAGACAAAATTTAAAAAACGATCTTATCGCCACTATGTGATAATTTATCGTTTTTTTTGATAATCAAAGTTGTTTTAAATACATCCTATAGTCCAACATCTGCATAGATTTTATCTTGGTTACATCGGTACTTGCACCTATATAATTAATAAATCTATTTAATCGCAAACTATAATTTTCCAAAGTTTTTGGACTATGGTTTTTTTCATATTCTAGATAATAAAGAAATTTTTCTAATAGAGATTCTACAGAAAGACTAAAGTTCTTGAACTGTTCAACTTGACTGTTCTGTTGTGTCATCATTTTCTACAGACGAATCTAAATTATCACTTTCAATAACTCACTCAATACTTTCACGAAGTCATGATAACTTCTCTAAATAAACATCAAATTGTGCAAAGTATTTATCAACTTCATTCATATCTATTTTTATATTATTTTCAATATCATTAATTAGTTCTTCTGCATTTCTAGAAATATACAAACCATATTTCATAGCTGTGGTATTTCATTGAGATCTACCCCATTCGTTATATTCATCTCATTGTTTTTTATAATCAAGCAATGAATCTAAAACTTCAGCATATTGAGAATCAACAGAATCAATAGCTTCATCCAAATCTTCAAAAGCATCAAAACTTTCTTCATCAGAACCATGTCATGTATCAACAAGCACATCTCATGTATCATATTCAATAACATTATTGTTTGTTCCACTAGTTCACTCTATTTGTCATGCTAAACTATCTGGATCTGGTTCTTCTACAATTTCACCAGTATTCAAAACATTTTCTCAAGTATTTAAACCAGTATTTCCGGTATTTTCTAAAACAGTGTCAAGATTTGAATTTTCAGAATACTCAACTACTGTTGTGTCTTCTCATTTTATAGCACTCATTATATCACCAAATTCTTCTGGATACATTTTACTAAGAATTAAAACTCATCAAAACAACAACAATATAATAAGTATAAATATCTTTAATCAAGAATGTTTGTTCTTTAATTTTGATTTGTCTTCAAAGACTACAGCTTTAGGAGAGTTTATGTCTTGATTATTTACTTGATTTACAGACTGCTTACTTTGATCAAGGTTTTGTTCTATTGGTGTTTTTTCTAAATCAGAATTATTATTAACTTCTGCAGATCACAAATCAATATTACCATTTACAGATTTTGTTACACTCTGATCATTATCTAATCATCTATTTTGTTGCTCAACAACAGTTTCTTCAGACTTATCATTCTCAACATCTAGATTGACTCAAGAATTTTTTTTATTTTCATCCTTTCATAAATCATTATTTTCAAAGTTTGATATCATACTATCTAAATCCAAACTTCACTCTTGAGTTGATTTTTGACTTTTTATAGAATCATCTGTTTCCAATTGTGAATTATCTGATTTTTTTTGATCTTTTTGTAAAGAATCTAAATCTATTTGACCTTTTTCTTTAGAGTTTAATGCTCCCACTGTTTGACTAAAATCATGTTCATTTGGTATATAAACATTTCATTTACTATTTAAGTCACCAGTATCAGAAACTATATCTCCATCTTTGTTTTCCAAAACATCCTCTCAAAGATTCTCCTTGTGTAATCAATTTTCATCTTTTTCTAAATTAGATGATTTTTCTATTTCATCACTATTTTTCTCTGGAATATCCAAAGAACCAAGATCTAAAGAATCCTTTTTTTCTTCTGACCCTAAACTATCAGTATTTTCTTTTTTATTTGATAATTCTTCTAATTCTTGATTAGTTTTCAAATTATCATCAAAATTCAATTTGTTTTCTTTATCAATATCTTTGTCTACAAAAGGGATATCAAGATCTTCCAAATTTATGTTATCCTTTTTTTCATTAGTAACTTTTTCAATATTTGAAATATTTTTTTCTTTATCTCAATTATCAAAACCTAATGAAGACTTTTTTTTCTCTTCTACTTTTTTATCTTCTTCTGCCAACCAATCATTGTCATCATTTTCAACCGAATTTCATTCTTTTTTAGAAGTATCTTGAGTTTCTAAAGAGATTTTTTCACTAGGTTTTCAAATTTTATCTATATCTAATTTTTGCTCATCTTTTACATTCTGTTTTTTATCTTGAATTAATCATTTTTTTTCCTCAATTCATAAATCTTCACCATCATTTATCGGCTCCAAAACTTCTAATTCTTCACCAACAAAATTAGATTTATCATTTTTATCTATAAAAGATTCTTTTTTTCAAGCTTCTTCTAAGTTTTTACTTGGCTCAATATTTATATTTTCTTGAGAGTTATTTAACTCTTCATTATCTTGTTTTACATTACCTTTTTTTATTTCTGTCTCTATTTTCTTGTTTCAATCTTGAATATTGTTTTTTCAATCTTCAATTTCTGTTTTTTGAGAAGAATCATTTATTTCTCATTTTGCAGAATCATCAATATCTATTCAATCTAAATTTAAATCTATATCTAAATCTAAAGAATCTGTTTTTTTAGCATCATTTGAAGAAATATTAGTATCATTTGATCAGTTTCAACTATTGGTATTTCATCAATTTTTTAAGTCTTTATTTTCTTCTGTTGGCATGATAAAAATAATTAGTTTTAAAAGTTAATTAAATTATAACTAGAAATACAAAAAAAAGCAAATTTTTCACACAAAAATTAATGAATAATTAATGTTTAATAATGTATTAATACTCATTATCAATTATCAATTCACCATTAACAATTATCTACCTATCTTTCCTACCCAAAACTACTCACCATACAGAAATATTAGGAAATTTATGTTTTATTAACTTTGCTACTTCATTCATTGTTGAGCCTGTTGTTGTTATGTCATCTACTAAAACAATAGTTTTTGTTTTATTCAAAAAAGATATATCTCAATCGAAATCAAATACATTTTTTAGGTTTTTCAATCTACCTTTTCTATCCAAACTAGCCTGTGATTTTGTGTTTTTGCTTTTCTTTAAAAATTTTTTATAATCAATGCTCATTTTTTTTGCAAAATCTTTTGCCAACAAGTAAGATTGATTGTATCATTTTACAAAATATCTTCTATGCCAATGAGAAGGTATTCAAGAGATAACAATTGATCATTCTTCAATTTTTTTCATCAAATCATTATTGGCATAAATAGCCAAAACAACTCTATCTATTAGAAAATCAACCACATCTCTTTTGTGATAATATTTTAACTTCAAAATAATTTTTTTCAAAAATCCCGAATACGAAAAAGGAACTACAATACCATCCAAAGCATTATTTTTATCCATACCACAATCCACACACTTCACATAATTTTTGGAATATTTATGACAAAAAGGACAAATCTCCATATGTGGTTGAAGCTTCTTTTTACAGTCTTTACACAAATAGTTTCATACTTTATCACAACCAACACATTTTTTTGGAAAGATAAGATCTAATATATTCATAAACTATTTGAAATAATAAATAATATATAAATATAGATTTTGTTAAAAAATTCAAATTAGAAAAAAGCACTCTAAAAAACCAGAGTGCATAATTTAATTAAAACTAACATTCACAAACTTTAAATTCTTTTTTTAATTCTATTAAAAGCCTGTGACCTTTTTTTATGAGTTCTTTTGCCAATTGAGGCGAGAAACAATAGATAGCTTTTCCATCACCTGAAAATATTGGCATTGCTCCTTGATCTCTTTTTTCAAGAAATTTTTCAATTTCTTGAACAGACATACAACCTTGATAACTAACAGGAATTGGTGTAGAAAATAAACACCCATCATTTTCCCTTGAGTTAAAATCCCAACCCTTTATAAGGGCAAACTGTTTTTGTTCTTTCATATTTTTTATTTTTATTTATTTACCAAAGTAATGGTATAAATATAAATAAATATATCAAGAAATTTTGAAATATTAGACAACTAAGACAAAAAATACTTGAAATGAACAATACAATCAATAATCTACAATTGCTTTAAAACAATATATCAAAATGAATCAATCACCACAAAACATTAAAGTAGTCGTGGTC
>DATFJH010000109.1:0-5642 GCA_035269265.1 Candidatus Absconditabacterales bacterium | reverse complement strand
TGAATTAGAAATATATTCTACTCCACCAATGATTTATAAAATATTTGGTAAGTATAGATATAATATTATACTAAAATGAAAAAATCTAAGAAATTTCATGGATATTGTTTATACAAAACTTAATTTGACACAAAACAATTTTAAAGTAGACCGAAACTCAGAAAATATAGTATAAAAATCAATTTTAATAAAAATAGCGATATTTTTCACAATATGTCAACTAAACATAAGATTTAATTAGTATTTTTTTGATAAAAAACAAATATTTAGTTATAATATATTGTGAATAATTTTAAAAATAGAAACAAAAAAACATATGGAACAAAAAGTAAAAAACATTGTATTTGATACAAATTATACTACCCAATTAAAAAATTGAGGTAAACCTATTTTTGAAAACAAGAAAAAAGAAGAACAAACAAAAACAACAAATACAAAAAAATGATTTCTTGATAAGCTTATTGAAAGCATTATTCCTCAAAAAAAATCAAAAAACAATACAAAAAAAACAAAATGAAAAAATGAAGAAACCTGAGAAAATCCAATATTAAAAAACAAAGAATTAAAAGATCAAATAAAGGCAATAATAGAAATGCCAGATAATGAGTATTCAGATAAAAAACTAACAAGCAAATTAAGACAATATATTTCAGAAGTAGAAAAACACTACTCTACAACAATATCTGATTACAAATCGCATATATCACCATCTTTTTGGGAATTTAAAAGCAACAAATTTAATATATCTTGATTGTTTTGAAAATCTTACTATGTACAAAGTTATCCTTCATATATAGACGCATTACGAACAAGAGATTTATTTAGTTTTAATAGCAAATGGGATATGAGCTTCTTCTTATATCCAGAAGATGATTCTGCAATACAATGAATGCTAAAACAAAAAGCTACACAACTAAAAGCAGAGATAAACGAATCAGTATCAAAAGGTATTACACTAGATACAGAGGTAGAACAACAATATAAAGATGTAGAAATGATAAGACAAAAACTAACCACTCGTGAAGAAAGATATTTTGAGTTATGATACTACATAAACATATATGATGAAAAAGAAGAAAAACTAAAAGAGACATGAAGAAAATTTGAACAAAAAATATCAGGTTATGGTATAAAAATAAAAAATTCAATACAAAGAATGGATGAATGATTTAATAGTATACTACCAGTTTGCACTGACGACTTGTGAATTACAAGAAGTAGTGTTACCTCTTCTTTGGCATGAAGTTTTCCCTTTATGTCCAATGATTTATTAAATGATACATGAATATTATATTGAGTAAATAGTTATACATGATGATTAGTTATTTTTGACAGATTTAATAATAAGTTACCAAACATGAATAGCTGTATATTAGCTACTTCTTGAGCCTGAAAATCATTCACAGTAAAATTGGAAATATTAAGATATTTGATAAATTGAATTGATGCAATAATTATTGATCCTGAAAACGAATACAAAGATCTTTGTGAAAAAGTGTGAGGAACATATATAAATATAGCAACAAGTTCTCAGCAACACTTGAATCCATTTGATATACCACCAAAAATAGAAGATGTAGAATATGGTAAATGAGATCTACTAAGATGACAAATAATGAATCTAATATGATTGATAGAATTATTAATATGAGATTTAAATACAGAAGAAGAAGCTTTGTTGGATAAAGCTATTCAAAGCACATACAGCTTAAAATGATTTTCTTTAGATGACGAAGACTATGAATGAAAACAGCCACCAATTATGGAAGATTTAATGAATACGTTAGATGGTATGGATTGAGGAGAAAAAATGGCACTAAAACTAAGTAAATATGTAACTTGAACTTTCTGAAAAATATTCAACAATTATACTAATGTTGATATAAACAATAAAATGACAGTATTTAGTATAAGAGACCTTGAGGAAGTATTAAAAACACCAGCAATGTTTAATGTTTTAAATTTTATACGAACAAAAGTAAGATCACACAAGAAAAAAAGAATGTTAGTTTGTGATGAGGCTTGGATAATGTTAAAACACAAAACTTCAGCTGAATTTTTATTTGGTTTGATAAAAAGAGCAAGAAAATATTGAGTAGGTATAACAACAATATCACAAGATATTGAAGATTTTGTAAAAAGTGAATATTGAAAACCAATAATATCAAATTCAGCATTACAAATACTTTTGAAACAATCCACAACCTCAATAAAATCTTTGAATGATTTGTTGTGATTATCAGAAGCAGAACAAAGAAGACTGGTATCATGCGGTATATGAGAATGATTAATGTTTGCTGGACCACAACATGTGTGAGTAAAAATATTAGCCTCTCCAAAAGAAAAGGCATTTATATCTACCAACATATCATAAAATGCAATCAGAAAAAAATATAAATAATAAAATTGAATTATCATTATCATCTATAATGTTTTTTTCTCCATTGATACAAAACCTAATCAAAAAAAAAGATAAAATCAGTACAAAAGAAAAATCATTCATAAATTGATTCATAAAAATTGGATATTTCAATATTACTCTTCTTATGATAACCATAGTATTACAAGCAATATATTATATGACAAACAACTCAATATACCAAATCACAAGTATAATAATAGCATCAGTGTTGGCTCTTTCTCTTGTCATTAGTAGTATATATGCAATATCAGACATAGAAATAATAAAAAATAAAACACAAGAAAAAACAGAAAATAATAATAAATTAGAAAAATTGCTAAACTACATACCATTATACAATATTTATATATGGTATAAAAAACATGATTTTGAAAATCCTAATATAATCTTAAAAGAATCAATAATTATACGATGATTATATTCCCTATTATTCATAACATTTACAAATAGCAAATTAAACCGATTAATATTTGTTATATTAATTGTTAGAATAATAATGCTAATTAATGATATCAATTATTGAAATAAAGTAAAAACTATAGTAAACAATTTATTTAAAAAGAATCCAGAAGAAATACGATGATATTTTTCTGGCACAATATTTTGATTAATTAACAAAAAAAGTATAAAAGAAAATATAAATATACAAAAAAAAGAATTTGAATTTTTATTCAAATTTGAAGAAAAACAAATATTGTTGGAATATATTATTTTATTTTGATTATCAATATATTGATTATACAAATGATTTGTTTTAGAAAATATTATTTTTATATTCTCAATATTATTTATATTGAGCAGATACATAATAATGATAATAAAACGAAACCATGTACCTCATATACCAATAATAAAATGAATAACACAAGTATTATTTAAAAATAAATAATTATGAAAAAACTAATTAAATGACTACTTATAGTAACAATATTAACATCACTATTGAGCATATCTCTAGCAGATTTTGATTTAGATATAACAAACATAAGCCTAAGTAATTGATGAAGTACTGTATCTTTGTTTTCTAAACCAAAGATTAATATAACAATAAAAAATAATTGACCCAATACTATACAAAACACTAGTCCAATTTGAGAATGATTTATAAAGTGTATAGAAGTAAATTCACAAAATGAAATTTTTAGATCATCAGCCATGTCAACATTCATTGTAAATGCTTGAACAGAAATGATAGCTGGAAACTTGGAATTAAAAGATACACTAACTCAAACACAAAGAAGTGTGGAAATAAGCTGTTCTGTAAATGAATGATGAAATTTTAGTGACAATTTTGATGATATAGAAACAACAGATTCAAATAATTATGAATCTTTCTCTTTTAATGTAGATAAATTATGAAGATTTGATTCTTCTATAGATAGAGCCATAGATCCAATAAGATGAAATTTGGATGCCGCAGAACCTGGTTCTATGATATGATGATGAGACACAATAAGAAGCTTCGTTTTCAATAAAATAATAAATGTAATAACTCCAATAATAATAATAGTTTGAATATTGGTATGAATAATATGAGCTTACAGACTATTTTTTTCAGACAGTGCAGAAGAAACAAAAAAATGATTACAATTAATCATATATTGAGTTCTATGAATAATAATCATAGTAAGTGCAAGATACATATGAACAGTAATATTTGAAGATCTATTTCAATCTTGAGATGCTATATGAATAAACTGAGTTGATTTATCTGTACAATTATATGAAAAAATAGCATTTCCTTTTATAAAAATAGTTTTATATCTAGCATTATGAATATTATTTATTGTTTTAGCTGCTAAGGTCTTTTCATTTATAACAAAATCTGACTGATCTTCTCAAAAAAAAGCATGAACTATGATTGCACGAAGTACAATCTCAATGCTTATAATAATTGCTTCAAAACAAATCGTAGAAGCAATATACGGTAAACAAAATGAAGTAATGAATGAAAGTGCACAAACATTATGAGAAATATGATCATGATTATTAGCAGACAAAAATATACCTATACTATATAGTGTTATTAATCGAGTTATGTGACTAACATCACTTGTAATACTTGTAATAATATTATTTCAAACATTTCAAATATTAATTAATCCAGACAAGGCTGATAATTGGCAAAAAATAGGTAAAAGTATTATATATATATTAATTTGAGTACTTATTATTTGAGCTTGATACCTAATAACAAACTTCTTGATTATTAACTAATATTCAAAAAAATATTCCTTTCAAAACATAAAAAATAGTTCAAAACTTCTAATCAAATATTAAATTACCAAAAAATCTTGGATTAGTTATTTTTTTCCTTATAAAATATAATTAATAATTTAAAATTTAACTTTTATCTTTTCTCTTCTAACTAAATCATGTACAACTTATACCAAAGTCAACTACGAAAAGATATACAAACAAAAATATATGAAAAACCATATTTTACAATAAAGTTATTTAATAAAGACTATTTTTGACTTATAAAAGAAAAAAAAATATGACCATTCAAAACTAAGTGGTTACAGATTATGGGAGTAGAGTTTCCAAAAGACAAAAAACTTATAAAAAAAGAAATCAATAAAATACAAAAAATATATAAAAAAGAAAAATGAGTAATTTTTGTACAATTATGTCTACTAAATGAAATAATAAGGTTTGAAAATGTATGAAAAAGACCAGAATGATTCAAAGAAAACATGAAACAAATGAGATTAAATATTCGCAAAGAAGTTACAAGTAGGTACTGACTTAGAGTAGCGTTTAGAGAAAATATGCCACAAGCAAATATAATATATGATATAACAAAATCAGATGAGGAATTAATAAAAGAAATGAATTCTGGATGTAAAGAAAGAGTTAAAAAGGCTGAAAAAAAATGAATAGAGTTTGGTATCGCATCACCAGACCAATACGATTTATTTTATGATAAACGAGTAGAATTGGCTGGTAAAAAATGATTTAACATAATACCAAAAAAACAATACGACAAACTAATAAGATATATAACTCAAAACAACCGCTGAAACCTTTTCACATCACACATAAACTGAGATTTAATAGCAGGTAGTATATGCATTTACGACGAACATCGTTTAATTTATCTATATTGATTTTCTAATAGAAAATATTCAAACATTGGATGACATCATTATCTAAAATTTAAAATATTTTGACAAGCCAGAAAAGACTGAATGAGTTATGTAGATATGTTGTGATGAGC
>DATFJH010000108.1:0-2483 GCA_035269265.1 Candidatus Absconditabacterales bacterium | reverse complement strand
AAACTCAATTTAGGAAAATAACTATATACAATATTGTAGAAAGATCAAACAACCTTGTCTAATCATTTTTCTTGATCCAACATTTTTTCTGTTAAGATTCATTCGTATTTAAATATCTCACGTTCTACTTTTTTTCCTAATTCCTGAAATTCTTTTGTCTGAGCAAAATTTTCATTACAATTCATATCTCTAAATTTCCAAAAATCATCTTCATTTACTTCAAAATACCTTCTAAATAGTTCTCATCATTTAGTTTTGTATGATTTTATTTTTTCTACAACACACTCATCTATTATTTTTTCTATAACTACCTTTTTTTCTTTGTCTAAATTTTTAAATATAGGTCAAAAAGTTTCGTGAGTTTCTAAATCAACCAAAAATGGAAAGTATCATTTTAAATCCAAAAAATTGTTTATTATATTGCAAACTTGTTCTTTTTCTTGTTCATTCATTTATTTAGTTTAAATTTTAAATATTAAGTATGTCATTTCGACTAAGAGAATGAAATGAACGCATGGAGAAATCTATTAAAATATGTAAAGAGATTTCTCCACTCGTATTCACTCGGTCGAAATGACAGAATAATGTGACAATTAAATAATTTCTACTCCATTTACGAAGTATCATCCATTAAAATCATCCTTTTTTATTTTTCACACAATATCAATATTACTCTTTTTATCAACACTTTTTATCATGTCTCATTTTCACCAAAACAAAAAATTAATCTTTTTATCACCAAAATTACCACATATCTTCATATGTCAGTTACCATTTTTTCAGACTTTTTCTACTTTATCTACTAAAATATCTTTAAACAAAAAATTTGGTTCTTTATTTCATTCACCAAAAGGTCACAAATCTTGTAATAATTTCATTAGATCATAATTCCACTCATCATGTGTTATGTGTGTATCTACAAGTATTGTCTTCTCTAAATCATCTTCTAAAATTATTTCATTTGAATATTTTATAAGTTTTTCTTTTAGATCTTTTAGTTTTTCTATTTTAACTGTCAATCATCAAGCGTGTTTGTGTCATCACGACCTTTCCAATAGGTTCCCATGTTTTTGTATCATATCTATTATATCAAAATATTCAGGACCTCTTAGACTTGCTACTGCTATTCATTTTTCTTTGTTTATTTTAAACACAATACTTGGTTTGTTGTATTTTTCAGTTATTCTTCACGAGACAATACCAACTATTCATTCATGAAAATCTTCACTTTCTGCTATCAATAGTTTGTCTTCTAGATTCAAACTTTCTTCAGCTATTTTGAAAGCACTTTCTTGTAATTTTTTTCTATTTGTATTTATTTCATCAATTTCTTGTAAGGACTTCAGTTGTTTTGCTCATGTAAACAATAAGGTATCCAAACTTTTGTATGGAGAGGATATTCTACCACCAGCGTTTATTCTTGGTCATATTACAAATCATATATGAAAGGTATCTACTTCTTTCAGGTTTAAATATTTTAAAAATCATTGTAAAGATTCAGAAATTAGATGACGATTATTGTTTATCAAATCTAATCATTTTTTTACTAATAATCTATTTTCTCATATCAAAGGAACTATGTCAGCAACAGTTCATATAGCTACAATTGGTAAAAAATAATTGAATATTTTGTTTTTTTTATTTCAATTTTCTTCTAACGTATCATCTCCATTAAATATTCATATTTGATCTAATAATGCACATATTAATTTAAAGGCAACTCATACACCTGCTAAATATTTAAAATCATAATCTTTTGATATTACTGGATTTACAACTGCTATGGCATCTGGTATTTGTTCTCAATTTTTGTGATGATCTGTTATTATTAAATCTATTCAAATTTCTTTTGCATATTCAGCTTCTAACACACTAGTAATTCAATTATCAACAGTGATTATTAAATCAACTCATTTTTCTTTTATACTATCTAAGTGTTTGTTTTTCAATCCGTATCAATCTTCAATTCTATCTGGATACATTATGCTAATATTTTTATATTTCAGATATTTAGCAAAGAATTTAAATAAAATAAAACTTGATGTAACTCAATCAGCATCATAATCTCCAAATATCATTATTTTTTCGTTTTTTTCTATAGCTTTTATTATTCTGTTTACAGCTTTTTGCATATCATTTAATTTCAAAGGATCTAGTCGATAATTTTTTATTTTAGGATTTAAAAAATTATCGATATCATCGCTGATACCTCTAATTTTGAAAATTCTTTCTATTAAATCTAAATTTTTGTCTTCACATAATATTTTATATTTCATTATTTCATTAGTTTTTTAAATTTCAATCACAAGTAGGGGACGCTCGCGAGCGTCCCTTCAGAAAGTTAAAAATTTATTATTTCTTTAAACTTGATAACTTTAAACTTTTAACTGACTTTTACAATTTGTAAAAGTCATCATCTCTCTTTTCATTTTTTAATTCATCAAACACTTTTTTTTCTTCATCACTCAAATTTTCATAATCTA
>DATFJH010000107.1:0-6352 GCA_035269265.1 Candidatus Absconditabacterales bacterium | reverse complement strand
CAACAAAAGAGGTTTGCAGATACGGATATTTCTTGTAACTCTGATATGTGAAGTAGAGATATAGAAAAGTATATTTCTTTGTCTCAAGAGATCAAAGAATTCTTGTCTGAAGCAGCAGAAAAACTTACTCTTTCTCCAAGGGTAGTCCATAGAATTATAAAACTTGCAAGGACTATAGCTGATATGGATGGAAATGAAAATTTGGAAGTGAAATATTTAGCTGAAGCTATGCAGTATAGGTCTAAGAGTATGTTTGTGGATAGTTAATGGATAATTGATAGTGGATAATGGATAATTATTTTTTTGTGTCATTCCGACCGAATACCGCAGTATTGCGGTAGTAGTGGAGGAATCTCTTTAATATTAAAAATTAAAATGAATGAGTATTATGTTTATATGATGGCTAGTGAATCTGGTACTTTATATGTAGGTATGACCAATAATTTAAAAAGAAGAACCTATGAACACAAAATTTGATTGGTTGATTGATTTACAAAAAAATATTGATGTCATAAGTTGATATATTATGAATCTTGAAATGAGATAGAGTATATGATATTAAGAGAAAAGCAAATAAAAAATTGGAATAGAAAGAAAAAAGAAAATTTAATTAAATTATTTAATCCCATTTGGAAAGATCTAGGAAAAGAAATTTAGTTAAGGGATTCCTCCGCTCGTATTCACTCGGTCGAAATGATAATATGAAATATAATCAAGGGATTTCTCCGTGCGCTACCGCTTAGTCCCCGCTGTCCAGTCGGGGCACAGCGAAATGACATATATTGTATAAACTTGAAATTATTTTATATATTTATTCTAAATTTAAGGGATTCCTCCGTTCGTATTCACTCAGTCGGAATGACATATAGTGTTATACGGCAATGTCGAATTTAATTCTAGCTTGAGGTTCATATCATTCTATTTTTGTGTCAGTATATTCTCGATCAAATATTGAAGTGAAGTTGTTTGTTTCAATTTTTGGTAATTTTGTAGGAGTTCTGCTTAATTGTTCTTTTGCTCATTCCATGTGATTTGAATATATATGTGTATCTGCTAAGAATCATACTAATTTTCATTCTTTCAATCATGCTTCTTTGGCCAATAAGTGCAATAGTAGAGCATAACTAGCAATATTAAATGGCAATCCAAGCATTGAATCTACTGATCTTTGGTTTCGTAGTAGATGTAGTTTTCAATCTGATACCAATACTTGGAATCAATAGTGACATGGAGGTAAAGCCATTCTATGTAAAAATTGAGGATTCCAAGCTGAAACTATCATTCTTCTGTCAAAAGGCTTAGTTTTTAGTTTTTCAACTAGGTTCTTTAGTTGATCTACTCATGGAGTTTTTGGTTTTTTATCCCAAGATGTGTATTCTGCTCAGAAATTTCTCCATTGAAATCCATATATGGGTCATAATTCTCTTTCTTCCATCATTTTTTTCTTTGTTTCTTCATCGTGTCAGTATGGTACTTTATCTGGAGAGCATCGTTCATCTCGTATGTGGTTGTTTCTTTCTATTAGCCGTTTTTTATCTGTTAATCATTTTATAAAAAATTCTAATTCAGATGCTATTAATCTAAATGGGACTTTTTTTGTAGTCAAAAGAGGGAATCCATCCTCCATATTGTGTTCAAAAAAAACTCATGGTACAGAAATTGTTCATGTTCAAGTTCTATCCTTTTTTTCTATTCATTCATCCATGATTTTTTGGATAATATCAAGGTATGCTTTCATAAATATAAATTAAAGGTTAAAAGTTTTTAAAATTTGATAAACTTTATACTGCTTTTGTATAAGAAATATTTTATTAAAATCCATGTTTTTTTGAAAATGTGATAACCATTGTATATCAGAAAAAGCAATATTGTCAAATTTTTTAACATTTTTTCAAGAATTTTGTGGATTTGATGTTGAAAAATCTATTAAAAAATGCATATACATTAATATAGTTAGTTTAAATTAAAAATTTATTATTAAAGTTTTCATTATGAGGAAATTATTTAGTTTTATGTTTGGAGCTATTTTTGCTTTAACAATATTTGGATTTGCTTTTTCTGATAGTGTTTTAGATTATTTAGATGATATTTGATGAGATATATTATTTTGATATTGATCAAGTGATCAAATATCTGTTGATAATATTGATGAAAATTCTGTGCTTATTGAGTCTCCTGTTTTAGTAGATGAATTTGATGATATTATAAATGATTATACTTTGATGTATTGAGAATATCCATTGATAGATGTATTGGATGATCCTACTTTGTTAGATTATAGTATGGAAAAATCTTTTGAAAATCTTGATCTAGATTGAGATTCTAATTTTACAATGGAATTAACTAAAAATGATGATTTAGATGAAGATAAAATCTATTATGTTGTTTCTGTTCCAAGAGATGAAGCAGGTAGTTTGTGAGAAATATCTAATGAAATATGTTTTAGATTGGTTGATCAAGTATATTGAGAATGAGATGAATGTGAAAACACAGACGTTTCAGCTTCAACACATTCTGCGTGAGCTGATATGAGTTTGGCAAATGTTTCTCATACTATAAATTGAGATAGAGTTACTTTGAGGTGGATATCATTGGATGGTAGTGATGAAATTGATATATTTTTGCGAGATGAAGATGCTGGTACATTTAACAAACTATCTACTGTAGATATGGATAGTGAGTCTTATTCTTTTGATATTGATGATAATGGTGAGCATATAGTTAAATTTATTCCTAGTAATTGATGAGTAGAAAAGAATTATACTTTTAATGCTATGGGTATAGAAGATACAGATGATCCGACTCCTGTTGTTACTCCTGTTGTAGTTTGACCAAAAGAGAATATTATTGCCATATTAATAGGTACTATACTTATATATTTAATTTATAGAGTGGCTAAATCTAGGAAAAGAGCTTAAAAAAATAAATATAAATTATTTTATAAAACAAATGAAGAAGGACGTTTAAATGCGTCTTTTTTTTTGACAAAATAGAATAATATTTATATAATATTTATATAATATTTATTATATTGATTTATAAACAATGGTATTGGATAAAGAAAGAATATTGAATCATGTTATGGATAAGTCTAAAGATTTTTGGAAAGTTAAATTTGTTCGTGCTAGTGGTCATGGGTGACAGCATAAAGATCATGGAAATTCAAAAGCTCAACTTACTTTTGATGTAAATAAATTTTTTGAAATTTTCGATTTAGATGAAAAGTGGGATAAATTTGTAGATGTTGTAGGTAAAAAAAACATTCATCATGATTGAACTGCTGTAATACTTGAAAATCAAGAACAAAGATCTGCTAAAATGAACGAAGAAAATGTTTTAAAGCACTTGAGGCATTTGTTATCTGAGGTTTTAGAAGAGGAACTTGAAAGAAAAGAAACCAAAGTACCTAAGCATCAGAAGAAAAAGAGATTAGATAATAAAAAACATCACTCTAAGAAAAAAGAACATAGAAAGAAGCCTGATGTGAGTTAATATCATTAAGAGATTCTTCCCTTGGGGGAAGTTGTTCTGTTTATTCGGCAGTACTGCCGAATGAAACTAGATGGGGTTATTTTTAAACAACCCCCAACTACATTAGAACAACTTCCCCGTAGGGGAAGGACTAGTATTTGATTAATTTTTTAATAAAAGAATTTATTTATATAAGAAGATAATTTCTTTACCTTTTTTGTCTTTCAATATTTTAAAAGGCTTGTGTTTTGAGTATTCAAATGAATTTGAAATAATAATTGTGCTTTTGTCTTTATTTTTTCGTAATCGATTTTCTATGTCAGCTAATTGGCTTGGTCGTAGATATGTATATATATAATCGTATCATTTTAGTTTTGCGTCTAAGAAATTTTTTTTGTATATTTTGATATTTTTGTGTCATTTTAGTTTATTTAATATTTTTCATCGTATTGTAGCGTAAGGATTTATGTCATAACCGATACATTTTTTTAAATTATATGTTTTTTGGAAGAACCTAAGCACTTTACCATCTCCACAACCTAAATCAAGCATTGTTGATCATTTTTTTAGATTTAGTTTTGTCATTATTTTTAGATGTCTTTTGAATGATCACACATATGGAGCTTGTTTCTGTGGTAGTATCAATGATTTTATGATGAAATATAAAAATGATATTCATACTACTATTACTGTTATTAGTATTATTATTGCTGTTATTAACTTGAACATATTGTTTTGGTTTATAAAGATACTGTATATTTATCGGTTTGTGTGTTTAAATCAAGTTGTCTTGTTATCAGTATTTGTTGTTATCTCGAGTTTTATTGGGCAGAATTGCCGAAGTTCTAACTTGCGAGAGATCTACTTAAATAATTAAAATAGATTTCTCTCCCGCCTTGCGGGACTCCATACTGTCGCACCTTATGCAGTCGAAATGACACATACTTCATTCATAATGATGGGCGTGGTGATAACTTATAGTTTTCAACTTTTGCAAAAAAATGTAATATGTAAATATACTTTTGATAATAGTTTGTGTTATGGCAGTAATTTGTTGTATATTTTTTAGTTAATTTTGGAGAATATTCATTTTTGGGGTTATAATTGTATTAGTAATAAAGTTAAAAGTTCATCAAGTTTATAAAGTAAAAGTTTGTTGTAAATTTGCTGACTTGAAAATACTTAACTTTGAAATTCTTTTACTCTCTATGATATAAAAAATGAACAGCCTAAATTCACTTACACCAGAATCGATTAACAAAATTAATGCATTGGTAGACAAAATTAATGCTACTTGTGATGCTTTACTAGGAGCTTTAGATGTTAATACAGAATCTGTTTCTAGTTACAATATGACTATTGTAGATAGAATGAATATGAACTCTGAGTTTATTGATAGGGTAGTTACAAATATTGTTGTAATGAAAACTCATCTTTCAGAATTGAAAAAAGGTATGGAAATTATTGAGGATACATTGGATTTAAAAAATATTGTATCAGGATTGCAAGACACATCAGACAAGTTAAATGAGCTACTTATAAATGACAATAATTTTAATAATGTTTATAGTATGGCTGTGATGGAGATCCAAGAATTGATCAGTCAAGTGATGGATGAGGTTAGAGTGGGTGATGTTGTTTTAAAATAATATGTATTGGTTGTCATCTCGACTGAAATGGAGAGATCTCTTATATAATTTCTATCAATAAAATAAAGAGATTTCTCCGTGCACTCACTTTATTCATTTAGTCGAAATGACAGATTGGGTTTCTAAAATATAAAAAACTCCCGTGAGCTGTGGGAGTTTTTTATGTTGAATTAATTTTAAATTATTTTTTGCTGCATTCTATCTTCATGGAAGTTCTTAATAAATTTGGGTCTTCATTGTATAGCCAACAACTTCATAAATCATTACTAAATTCTACTGAGTCATTATTTCAAAATTGTTTACAATTAGTTATTTTGTATCATTCATTACAACCAGCAACTAAAGCATATCATCAACGATTAAAATATGTTCGTATATATTCATATCATGAATCTTTAGAATTTATTGGTGTTGTTTCTGGATATTCAGTATCTTGTCCCCAAACAGAAAAACCTGAAACAGATATTTCTCTAGATAAAGATCATCATATCCAAGATATTGTTAGATTAATTCTATCAGGATACTTATTAATTTTAGTTGATTTTTTTTCTTTTTCTAGTAATTGTTCTTTAAGTATTTCATTTTCTTCTTGTAGCTTTGTTAATTCTGTGTTATTACATCAAGATAGTGCTGTCAACAACACTAATCATATAATAAATATTACACTTTTTTTCATTTTAATAATCAATTATTAGTTAAAAAATTTACCTGATGTAATCCGGTAGTATGATATTTTATAATTCACAAATACAAGCTATACCATCTTTTTCTAGGTATTCTATATTTTGAGTTTTGGTTACTCAAGCGATATCATCTGCGTATTTTTTAACTATTTCTAGATAATCTTTTGGTCCAGAAATGATTAGATTTTTAAGTTCTGCTCACATTGATATTTGTTTTTCTGTTTTGAATTTTCTAGAAGTTTCTACTATTGTTTCAATGTGATCGAAGTCTTTGATAATTTGGTCAGAATTTTCTATTTCCAATATTTGTGTTGGGAATGAAGTTTTGTGTATTGATATGATTTCTTCATAATTTTTGAAGTAGTTTTGGTAGATCTCCTCGCTGATATGTGGTAGATAAGGAGCGATTAGTTTTAATATAGTAAATAGTACTTGATATAGTGTCCACTGTCCTGCTAACTTCTTTTGTTCTCCATTTTCAAACAATTCTGGTTTGTACAATCTTAATTTTACCATTTCTAGATAATTGTCACAGAAATCTGTCCAGAA